>NZ_JBHFJB010000048.1:37698-41576 GCF_057334555.1 Pseudomonas sp. AGC41 | reverse complement strand
GGGTATGTGTCGATCACAACACCTATGTGGGAGCGAGCCTGCTCGCGAAGCTTTCAGAGCTTACGCGGAGTCAGAACCACTTGCGCCGGCACGCTGCGCAAGATCTGCTTCTGCAGTTTCAGATCAAACCCGGGATCGAGTTTCTTGACCCGTTTGGTCAGCAATGTCGCCAACCACGGGTAATCATCGGTGCGCGGCGCCTGGATGCTGACATCGCACTGGAAATTCACCACATCAGCGGCGATGGCATCCAGTTGATGACGCATTGCGCGGATATCGCCGATATTCACCACCACCGTGGTGCTCTGCGCACTCGGGTCGATCACCTTTGCAACCGGCTTGGCTTCGGCGGCCTGGAGGGCGGCTTCGGCTTTTTCCAGCTCGGCCTTGCGGGCCTGGGCGATCGCACTGTTCACTTCGCCGGTAAGCGCC
The DNA here is from genome assembly GCF_057334555.1 of Pseudomonas sp. AGC41. Taxonomy (NCBI): domain Bacteria; kingdom Pseudomonadati; phylum Pseudomonadota; class Gammaproteobacteria; order Pseudomonadales; family Pseudomonadaceae; genus Pseudomonas; species Pseudomonas sp. AGC41. The sequence goes on along the minus strand of NZ_JBHFJB010000048.1, from coordinate 41,144 downwards.
GGCGCTTTTGGCATCAGCGCGCGAGCCCGGCTCAGGGCAGTGGCGGCGGCGTTTACATCGCCTTTTTGCAGGTCGATCTGGCTGCGGCGCAAGTACGCCTCGGCCAGTTGCCGCTGGTAAGGCTCTAGCGACGGATCTTCAGGCGTCTGGGCTTGCAACGCGGCCAACTGACCTTCTGCGGTGGCCAGTTCATTGCTGGCCAGGCTCTGTTCGAGCTGCGCGATGGCCGGGCCCCGGGTGTCCGGGGTTTCGACGGTCGGCGGCGTGCTCTGGCAGGCGCCCAGCAGCAGGGAAAACGCGACAAGGAGCAGATAACGGGAGGCGAACGGCTTCATTCCTGCGACTCTCTAATTGCGCAAAAAGCGAGCAAGTCTACACCCCTCGACGGGGCAGGACAAAACTCAGCAGAAACAGCGCCGCCGCGCTGACCACGATCGACGGTCCGGCCGGAGTGTCCTTGAACCACGACAACGCCAGCCCGCCACACACCGCGAGCATGCCCAGCAGGCTTGCGCCCAGGGCCATCTGCTCCGGTGAGCGGGCGTGACGCTGTGCCGCAGCCGCCGGAATGATCAGCAATGAAGTAATCAGCAATACACCGACGATTTTCATTGCCACGGCGATCACCACCGCGATCAACAGCATCAGTGCCAATCGCAGGCCCACCACGGGCAGGCCCTCGACCCGCGCCAGTTCCTCATGGACGGTAACCGCCAGCAACGGACGCCACAGCGCCACGAGCAACAGCAATACCGCCGCGCTGCCGCCGAGGATCCAGGCCAGGTCCATCGGACTGATCGCCAGCAGATCGCCGAACAGATAAGCCATCAAGTCGATCCGCACGTCGTGCATGAAGCTGAGCACCACCAGCCCGAGGGACAGCGTGCTGGGAGCCAGGATGCCCAACAGCGTGTCGGACGCCAGCGGCTGGCGCTGTTGCAAGGTCACCAGCACCACTGCGAGCAGCAGGCAACCCACGGTCACCGCGATGGCGGGGCTGACGTCCAGCAGAAACCCCATGGCCACGCCGAGCAGCGCCGCATGGGACAAGGTGTCGCCGAAATAGGCCATGCGCCGCCAGACCACGAACGAGCCCAAGGGGCCGGCCACCAGCGCCAGCGCCAATCCTGCAAGCAGGGCGTACAACAGAAAATCAGCCATGCTTGCAGCCGTCTCCATGAACATGAGTGGAAGCAGAAGGAGCGCTGACCACCGAACCGTGCAGGTCATGGGAATGGTCATGATGGTGGTGATAAATCGCCAGGCTTTGTGCGTTTTTTCCGAACAATTCGACAAAGGCCGGATCACCACTGACTTGCTCGGGATGCCCGGAGCAGCAGACGTGACGGTTGAGACAGACCACCTGGTCGGTGGTGCTCATCACCAGGTGAAGGTCGTGCGACACCATCAACACCCCGCAGCCGTGGCGGTCGCGCAGGCGGGTGATCAAGCTGTAAAGCTCGGCCTGCCCCGCCACATCGACGCCTTGCACTGGCTCGTCGAGCACCAGTAGCTCGGGCTCGCGCAACAGCGCGCGAGCGAGCAATACACGCTGCATCTCGCCGCCGGACACACTCTGCACCGGGCTGTCGATCACTTGCTCGGCGCCGACTTCCTTGAGCGCCGCCAAGGCTCGCTCGCGGTCGACGCCCGGCACCAGACGCAGAAAGCGCAGCACCGATAGCGGCAACGTGGGGTCGACATGGAGCTTCTGTGGCATGTAGCCGACACGCAGCCGGGGCTTGCGCCAGACGCTGCCGCTGTCCGGCTTGAGCAGGCCCAGCACGGCGCGCACCAGGGTGGTCTTGCCGGCGCCGTTGGGGCCGATCAGGGTGACGATCTGCCCCGGCTCGACGCTCAGGTGAATGTTGTCCAGCACGCTCTGCCCGGCGAACGTCACGGCCACCTGTTCGAGGCGGATCAACGCGTTGCTCATCAGGCCCCCTGGCAACCGGAGCACAGGCCGACCACTTCGACGGTCTGGGTGTCGACCACGAAGCCGACGTCCTTGGCGCTGGCGACGATCGCGTCACTGATGGACTTCTGTTCCAGCTCAATGGCCGCATGACATTCGCGGCAGATCAGGAACTGGCCTTGGTGGGCGTGCTCCGGATGGTTGCAGCCAACGAAGGCGTTCAGCGAAGAAATGCGATGCACCAAACCGTTTTCCAGCAGGAAATCCAGCGCCCGGTAGACCGTCGGCGGCGCGGCGCGGCGGCCGTCCTGCTCGCTGAGTACCGCGAGGATGTCGTAGGCACCCAGCGGCTTGTGGCTTTGCCAGACCAGCTCCAGCACTCGCCGACGCAGGGCGGTCAGGCGCAGGCCTTGGCGCGCGCAAATGGCATCGGCCTCGGACAGCGCGCTGTGCACGCAATGGGAATGATCATGGGGACGACTGGCAAGGGGGGTAATGGGCATGGGCAGCGACGAGTTTAGTGAGAGACGTTATTATGTTACCCGTTCTCGCCTCTTCGAGTGGTCATCGTGTCCCGAATTTTTTCGCTCTTTGTCGCTTTTGTCGCAACATTCCTGCTGATTGGCCCGGCCCGGGCCGACGTCAAGGTACTTACCAGCATCAAGCCGCTGCAACTGATTGCCGCCGCGGTACAGGACGGCCTGGCCGTTCCGGAAGTGCTGCTGCCCCCTGGCGCCTCGCCTCACCACTATGCGCTGCGGCCATCCGACGTACGGAAGGTGCAGTCGGTGGACCTGCTTTACTGGATTGGCCCAGACATGGAAGGTTTCCTGCCACGTGTGTTGAATGGTCGTACGCAGCCTTCCGTCGCCGTGCAGGATCTGCCGGGGCTCAAGTTGCGTCATTTCGCCCAGGACAGCGCGTCCCACGAGGATCATGACCATGATGACGGCGATGATCACGATCACGACCATCGCCCCGGCACCGTGGACGCCCACCTGTGGCTGTCGCCGCACAATGCGCGGGTGATTGCTGCCAGGATGGCGGCTGACCTGAGCGCGGCGGATCCAGCGAACGCGGCCCGCTATCAAAACAACCTCAAGGGCTTCAATCAGCGCCTCGATGCCTTGGACACGCGCCTCAAGACGCGCTTGGCCGGGGTCGCGGGCAAGCCGTATTTCGTGTTCCACGAAGCGTTCGACTATTTCGAGGACAACTACGGCCTCAAGCACGCCGGGGTTTTCGCCGTGGCCGCCGAGGTCCAGCCGGGTGCCCAGCACGTGGCGGCGATGCGTACGCGTTTGCAGGCGGTGGGCAAGACCTGTGTCTTCAGCGAACCGCCGCTGCGTCCGCGCCTGGCCGAGACGCTGGTGGCCGGGCTACCGGTGAAGCTGGCGGAACTGGATGCGCTGGGCGGCTATACCCCGGCGACGGCGCAAGGGTATGAGCAATTGCTGGAAAAGTTGGGGAATGATCTGGCGGGGTGCCTGGAGTCGTTGTAACACCCCGCTCTCGGGGGGGGGGGGGGGGG
>NZ_JBHFJB010000048.1:33380-37671 GCF_057334555.1 Pseudomonas sp. AGC41 | reverse complement strand
CCTAAAAATCTTGCGGTCGCTGCGCAACCGCGCGGGCCCCCCCCCCCCCCCCACGAAGGCATTCAGGTCTGCTGGCTGCTACAGGGCGAACGGCAACAGCGTGCTGACCTTCTGCCGCTGCGCCAGCCGCCGCTGAAACTCCTTCGGATCGTGAATCAACACATCCTGGCCGGCGAACGACTCGGCGGCGATCAGCCGCGACAGCCAGAACCGCACGCACGCCACGCGCAGCATGGTCGGCCATAGTTGCGCCTCGGCAGATGTGAACGGCCGCAGCGCCGCATAAGCGCCAAGCAACGCCCGCGCGCGCGGGCCATCGAGCATGCCTGCGTCATCCGAACACCAGTCGTTCAGTGCAATGGCGACGTCATACAGCATTGGCCCGGAACAGGCGTTGTAGAAGTCGATCAACCCGGTCAGGTGGGTGCCTTCGAACATCGCGTTGTCGCGGAACAGGTCGGCATGGATATTGGCGCGGGGCAGCGCGAGGATGCCGATTTTCTGCTCGGTGATTTCGTCCAGCGCCGCTTCCAGCAATTGACGGGCGTCCGTATCGAGGTGCGACAGCAGCTTGGCGCCCTCTTCCTGCATCCAGTCCAGGCCACGGTCGGTCTTGCGCTTGATCATGTTGTCGCGGGTCGCCAGGTGCAGGTGGGCAAGCAATTCACCGACCTGGGCGCAGTGCTGGGCGTTGGCCTGCTTGACGTGCTTGCCGGCCAGGCGCGGTTGCAGCAGCGCCGGTTTGCCGGCCAGTTCCCTTAACGCGAGCCCATCGGTAGTGCGCAAGGCGTAAGGCACCGGCAGGTTGGCGCCATGCAGCACGTCCAGCAGCTCGATGAAAAACGGCATTTCCTGCACCGGGCCGCGCTCGACCAGAGTCAGGACGAACTCGCCCTGTTCCAGGCTAATGAAGAAATTGGTGTTTTCGCTGCCGGCGGCGATCCCCTGGAAATCAAGCAGGCGGCCGAGCCCGTAGGGGGCGAGAAAGGTTTCCAGCTCGGGCCGAGCCAGGGGCGTGAACACAGACATGGTTAGAACTGCCAGTACGGGCGCCCTTCAGCGGGCGCCGGTTGAAGTCGCGAGCGGTATCACCACTCAAAGATTTTCCACGAAGGGATCAGCATATCCGGCTGATCCGATCGAATGAAATTGCCATCGCTACCGTCGGCGCGCACCAGGAAATAAGGCTTGCCGTTCTTGGGCGTGACCTTGATCGCGTACAAAAAGCCGTTCTGCCGGTATTCCTGAATGGTTTTATCGCCTTCGGTGCGGATGGTGACATCCGGGTCCGCCGAAGGAGCGTCATCCGCCGCCATGACGGCCAACGGTGTGAATGCAAACAAGCCAGCCAGTAACAGGCGATTTAGTGTACGCATGATAACCTTGTCCCTTTGTCGTCAACGGTCCCGCTATTCTAGCCCCGGACCCGCCGAAAAGGTTGATCCTGCTCATGAGCCAAGCCCCCCTCGTCCTGGTGGACGGTTCTTCTTATCTGTACCGCGCCTTTCACGCGCTGCCACCGCTGACCACGTCCAAAGGCCTGCCGACCGGTGCGGTCAAGGGCGTGCTGAACATGCTCAAGAGCCTGCGCAAGCAATATCCGGACAGTCCGTTCGCGGTAGTCTTCGACGCCAAGGGTGGGACGTTTCGCGATGCGCTGTACGCCGAATACAAGGCCAATCGCCCGAGCATGCCCGACGACATGCGCGTGCAGATCGAGCCGCTGCACGCCAGCGTCAAGGCCCTGGGCTTCCCCTTGTTGTGTGTGGACAACGTCGAAGCCGACGACGTGATCGGCACCCTGGCCCGCAGCAGCGCCGCGGCCGACCGGCCGGTGGTGATTTCCACCGGTGACAAGGACATGGCGCAACTGGTCGACGGGCACATTACCTTGGTCAACACGATGACCGGTAGCTCACTGGACGTGGCTGGCGTGAAGGAGAAGTTTGGCGTCGCTCCGGAGCAGATCATCGATTATCTGGCATTGATGGGCGATTCGTCCGACAACATCCCGGGCGTTCCGGGCATCGGGCCGAAGACCGCGTCCGGCCTGCTGGTGGGCGTCAATGGCGGCCTGACCGAGCTGTATGCGCAACTGGACATCGTTGCCACGCTGCCGATCCGTGGTGCCAAGACCCTGGCCGCCAAGCTGGAAGAACACAAGGAAATGGCCTTTCTTTCCTACGAGCTGGCGACCATCAAGACCGACGTGCCCCTGGATATCGGCCTCGACGACCTGCAGATGGGCTCGCCGGATCACGAGAAGCTCGCTGAGCTGTACACCCTGCTGGAATTCAAGAGCTGGTTCGAAGAAAACCAGCGCGACGCCAAACGTGCCGGGCAGGAAATCGTTGAAGTCGCTGATGAGCCGGCGGCGGGCGTCGAGAAGCGCTATGACCTGATCCTCGACCAGGCGAGCTTCGATGCCTGGCTGGCCAAGCTTGAAAAAGCGCCGCTGTTTTCCCTGGTCACGCAAACCAACGGTAGCGACGCCCAGCACTCGCAACTGGTGGGGTTGTCGTTCGCGGTTGCGCCGTTTGAAGCGGCTTACCTGCCGCTGACGCATTCCTACATGGGCGTGCCGGAGCAACTGGACCGCGACACCGTACTCAAGGCACTCAAGCCATTGCTGGAAAACCCGGACAAACTCAAGGTCGGCCAGCATGCCAAATTTGAGATCAACATCCTGGCCAATTGCGCTATCGATGGTGATCAGAACAACGGCATCCTGGTGCAGGGCATCGCTTTTGACACCATGCTCGAATCCTACGTGCTCGATTCCACGGCGACTCGTCACGACATGGACAGCCTGGCGCTGAAATACCTCGGGCAAAGCAAAACCGATCTCCAGGATATTGCCGGCAAAGGCGTCAAACAGCTGAGTTTCGACCAGATCTCCCTCGAACTTGCCGGCCCATACGCCGCTGAGGATGCTGACGTGACCTTCCGCCTGCACCAGGCCTTGCAGGAAAAACTCGCCGTCACGCCAAGCTTGGGCAAGGTGCTCAACGAGATCGAAATGCCGTTGATGCCGGTCCTGGCGCGAATCGAGCGCCAAGGGGCGTTGGTCGATGCCAATCTGCTGGGCGTCCAGAGTGTCGAGCTCGGCGAGAAACTGGTGGCGCTGGAGCGTGAGGCATTCGCTATTGCCGGTGAGGAATTCAACCTGGGTTCGCCGAAGCAATTGGGCGTGATCCTCTACGAAAAACTCGGCTTGCCGGTGCTCAGCAAAACTGCCAAGGGCCAGGCTTCGACTGCCGAAGCGGTGCTCGCCGAACTGGCCGAGCAGGATTATCCGCTGCCCAAGGTGCTGATGCAGTACCGCTCGCTGAGCAAGCTCAAGAGCACCTACACCGATCGTCTGCCGGAGCAGATCAACAGCCGCACCGGGCGCATTCATACGTCTTATCAACAGGCTGTGGCCGCCACCGGACGTCTTTCGTCCATTGACCCGAACCTGCAGAACATCCCGATCCGGACCGCCGAAGGGCGACGGATTCGCCAGGCATTCGTCGCGCCGAAAGGCTACAAGCTGCTGGCAGCGGACTACTCGCAGATCGAACTGCGGATCATGGCCCACCTGGCCAAGGACGCAGGGCTGCTCCATGCGTTTCGCAACGACCTGGACGTGCACCGCGCCACCGCTGCCGAGGTATTCGGGGTCGAGTTGGACGCCGTCAGCCACGACCAGCGCCGCAGTGCCAAGGCGATCAACTTCGGCCTGATCTATGGCATGAGCGCGTTCGGCCTCGCCAAGCAGATCGGCGTCGATCGCAAGCAATCCCAGGCCTACATCGATCGTTACTTCACCCGTTACCCAGGTGTATTGGAGTACATGGAGCGCACCCGTGCCCAGGCCGCCGAGCAAGGCTTCGTCGAGACCATCTTCGGTCGTCGGTTGTATCTGCCGGACATCAATGCGAAAAACCCTGCCCTGCGCAAAGGTGCCGAGCGCACTGCAATCAATGCGCCGATGCAGGGTACGGCTGCCGACATCATCAAAAAAGCCATGGTAGCCGTGGATGGCTGGCTGGCGACGTCAGGGCTGGACGCGAAGGTCATCCTGCAGGTACACGACGAACTGGTGCTGGAGGTTCGTGAGGACCTGGTCGACCAGGTGAGCGCGGACATCCGCCAGCACATGAGCGCCGCCGCCACGTTGGACGTGCCGCTGCTGGTGGAAGTGGGCGTGGGCAATAACTGGGACGAGGCGCACTGATCCGAAGCCCCGAAGTTAACCGCTCGTGGGGGGGGGGGGGGGGGGGGGGCTCGGCTGCGCAGCAGCCGCAAA
>NZ_JBHFJB010000048.1:15730-33360 GCF_057334555.1 Pseudomonas sp. AGC41 | reverse complement strand
GAGGAATGCAGGGGCCTGCTGCGCAGGCCAGCGGGCCCCCCCCCCCCCGCCACATTGCATCTTCGGGAAACCCATATACGACATCGTCAGCTGTGAGCATGCCTACAGTTATTACCAAAAATAATCTGAACTAAATCTGTGAATCGGTACTCAGAGATCCTGAATGGCTGGTGAAGCCCTTCAATGCTCCTATGTTGTGTTAAGTGTTGGCAGATATCTGGACCCCGCCCTAGCGGTCCGGAACTTGGACCCCGAACTTCCCCCTCCCCATACGAAGTCCGGGGTTTTTTTTGCCTGCGATCTGGCTTACTCGGCCGCTTCGCTGCCCTTGTCCGCCAATTCCATCCAGTCGGCCAACACCGTATAGGCCTCTTCCAGGCCCATGCGCTTTGGAGCCGAGAATAGCTGAATGGTGATCGTGTCGCCCCAGCCCTTGCGAATTTCCGACTGCACTTTGAGCAGGGTGTTTTTCGCTGCGCCGTAGGTGAGCTTGTCGGCCTTGGTCAGCAGGATGTGCATCGGCATGCCGCTGGCGACGGCCCAATCGAGCATCAGCAGGTCGAAGTCGGTCATTGGATGACGGATGTCCATCATCAGGATCAGACCTTTCAAACTCTCACGGCTGCCCAGGTAGGCTTCCAGGTGGCGCTGCCAATGTTGCTTGAGCGGGATCGGCACTTTTGCGTAGCCATAACCGGGCAGGTCGACCAAACGGCGTTCATCGTCTAGCTTGAAGAAGTTCAAGAGCTGCGTGCGGCCCGGGGTTTTCGAGGTGCGGGCCAGGCTGGCATGGGTCAGGGTGTTCAGCGCGCTGGATTTACCGGCATTGGAACGCCCGGCAAAGGCCACTTCGAAGCCTTCGTCGTCAGGGCATTGATCGACTTTGGCGGCGCTGAGCATGAAGGTGGACTGTTGGCACAGGCCGAGGATGGGGTTTTTCAGTTGCATGGGATTTCCGATGTGGGCGGCGTCGGGAATGGACGCGGCAAGCTGTGTCGTTTCCGTTTCAGTGACGCCAGTATATAATGCCGCAGATTTTGTGTGCGCTTTGTCCCAGCGTAGGATGAAGTTCACGGGAGCGACCGACCGAAATTGCGCACTAGAACGCAGCTCGCTCTCAACCCTGAAAAGGTCGTTTTATGACGAAATGGCTGCTAGCTGCCGGTGTCTTGATGCCGCTTTACAGCGCTCAGGCTACACAGGATCCGGAAGCTGTGTACAACCGTGTTTGTGGTGCCTGTCATTCCGGCCAACTACCCACGGCGCCCCGCAAGGGTGACCGCGAAGCCTGGACGCCGAGGTTGGCGAAAGGCATGGGGACGCTGGTGCAACACGTGACCCAGGGTTTCAAGGCGATGCCGCCGCGTGGTTTGTGCATGGACTGCAGTGCCGAGGATTACCAAGCCATCATCCAGTGGATGAGCGAGTAAGCCCGGTCCATAACTCTTAACCCTTAGCCGTAGTTGGATTAGCTGATGAACAAACTGATCGTGAGTCTGCTGTTGACCTTGGGGATATCCGGTGTAGCCCACGCCGCAGGCGATGCTGCCGCAGGCCAGGCGAAAGCCGCCGTGTGCGGAGCCTGTCATGGTCCGGATGGCAACAGCATGGCGCCCAACTTTCCGAAACTGGCCGGCCAGGGCGAGCGTTACCTGGTCAAGCAGTTGAAGGAAATCAAGGACGGCAAGCGTGTCGTGCTGGAAATGACCGGCCTGCTGAACAACCTGAGCGATCAAGACCTGGCGGACATCGCGGCCTATTTCGCCAGCCAGAAGGGCAGCGTTGGCGCCGCTGATCCAAAACTCGTGGCACGGGGTGAGGCGCTGTTCCGTGGCGGCAACCTGGCCAAGGGCCTGCCAGCCTGCACGGGCTGCCATTCGCCTGACGGCAAGGGCAACGCCGCCGCCGGCTTCCCGCATCTGGGTGGCCAGCACGCCCAATACATCACCAAGCAGTTGACCGATTTCCGCAAGGAAGAAGGCGGTCGTGCCAACGACGGCGACGCGATGACCATGCGCACCATCGCCCGCAAGCTGAGCGACGAAGATATTGCGGCAGTCTCCAGCTACATCCAGGGCCTGCATTGAGGTCGCTGCAAGGGGGAAACCTCTTGCAACGTTAACGCCCGATTAATCTGTCGGTGCAAACATCAAAAGGGTGGCTTTGGCCGCCCTTTTTTGTGGCCGCTGCCGTTACACTAGCGAAACTGAACCCGCGGCGGCCTGTCTGAAAAACACGCCCCGCGAGGCCACCTCATTGTCCAGGAGTAAAGCATGCGTAATCTGATCATCAGCGCCGCGCTCGTCGCCGCCAGTCTGTTCGGCGTGACTGCCCAAGCGGCTGAAGCCCCCGCCGCGCCTTATGTGGAATTGGCCAACCCGGTTCCAGTGGCGGTGCCTGGCAAGATCGAGGTCGTGGAGCTGTTCTGGTACGGTTGCCCGCATTGCTATGCCTTCGAACCGGTGATCAACCCATGGGCTGAAAAACTGCCTTCGGACGTGAATTTCGTGCGCATCCCAGCCATGTTCGGTGGCCCATGGGACGCCCACGGCCAAATGTTCCTGACCCTCGAATCCATGGGCGTCGAGCACCAAGTCCACGCAGCGGTGTTTAATGCCATCCAGAAAGAAAAGAAGCGCCTGACCGATCCTGAGGAAATGGCCGAGTTCCTCGCCACCCAAGGCGTCGACAAGGACAAGTTCCTGGCAACCTTTAATTCGTTCGCCATCAAGGGCCAGATTGCCAAGGCCAAGGATCTCGCGAAGAAATACGAAATCACCGGCGTACCGACCATGGTCGTCAACGGCAAGTACCGCTTTGATATCGGCTCCGCTGGCGGCGCCGAACAAGCGCTGCAACTGGCCGACACGCTGATCGCCAAAGAGCGAGCGGCCACCAAGGCTGCCGCCAACTAAGCGCGGCCCTCGTCGATGGCCCGCTGGAGTACCGAACGCATCGTTGGCCTGCATGAACCGCGGGTCAATGAGCATCACGTCACGTCCACGGGCCTGCCTGCCGACAATCACCTGCGGTTGCTCAGCTTCAATATCCAGGTGGGCATCAGCACCGAGCGCTACCGGCACTACCTGACCCGGGGCTGGCAACACCTGCTGCCCCACACCGGGCGAGCCGGCAACCTGCAGAAGATTGGCGACCTGCTGAAGGACTTCGACCTGGTTGCTCTGCAGGAGGCCGACGGCGGCAGCCTGCGCTCCGGCTACGTCAATCAGGTTGAACACCTCGCCCAGCTGGGCGCGTTTCCTTATTGGTACCAGCAACTCAATCGCAACCTTGGTCGTCTCGGCCAGCACAGCAATGGCGTGCTGAGTCGTCTGCGGCCCTGGGCGATCGAGGATCACCCGTTGCCGGGCCCCAAGGGGCGCGGAGCGATCCTGGCGCGTTTCGGCGAAGGTCCGGAGGCGCTGGTAGTGGTGATGATGCACCTGGCTCTCGGGGCTCGGACCCGAACCATGCAACTGGCCTACATTCGTGAGTTGATTGGCGGCTACAAGCATCAAATCCTGATGGGCGACATGAATACCCACGCCAATGACCTGTTGCAGACCTCACCGCTGCGCGACCTTGGCCTGCTCGCCCCGCAACTGGAAGCCACGTTCCCCAGCTGGCGCCCCCAGCGCTGCCTGGACCATATCCTGCTGAGCCCGACCTTGGCCCTCGAACGGTTCGAAGTGTTGGCCCAGCCCATTTCCGATCACCTGCCGGTCGCGGTCGAAATACGTTTGCCGGGTTCGCTCACGGCCGATGCATTTCCCGCGCTGAGTCCTGCCCCTCGCGGATCCGATGAATGAGCGACGACGCCGAACGCTGGAGAGAGAAATACCTCAAGAGCATCGAACAGCAGGAAAAGCTTGAGCGTCGCTGGGACGCCCGGCTCGACCTGCTGCGTCGTGGCCTGGTGCGTAGCACCCTGGCCGCCGAGGGCACCGATCGCGCGGTAGACCAGTGCATGAAAGAGATGCGCGAAGTGGTGCGCACCGATGACATGGACGCCGCCCTCGCCGCCCTGTTGCCGCGGTTGGAAAAGGCCGTGCTCGATTCCGAGCAGCGCCGCGAGACCCGGGTGGACCAGATGAGTGCCGCGCTGACCGCCCTGGTCGCCCAGCTGCAGAAGCTGCCGCTGCCTAAGGACGTCAGCCGGCCCCTGAAGAAATTTTCCAAACAACTGGAGACCCGGGTTGGCCAGGCCCGGGAAATTCCGCTGCTGCTCAGCGAGCTGAGCAGCCTGCAGGGCAAGGCACTGGGTGCCCTTGACGCGCCCGACCAGCCGAGTCGTCCGGGCCTGCTGCAACGATTGTTCGGCGGCCATGGCCACGAAGAGCCGCTGCTACCGTCGCCCGAGCCTGCCCAGCCTGGCGCCACGCCCGAGCCAGAGACGGTTATATCGCCGCCTCCGGAACCGCCTGTCGAAGCGCCCTCCGCCGCGCCTGGACTTGAACCGGTGGCGGACCACGCCCACACACCGGATGCGCCGTCAGCGCCGGTCGAGCCCCCTATGCCGGTCGACGAGCCTGACCTGGCGTCCGAGCCTGCCTCGGTTACCGCCGTGCCCCAGCCGACCGCCGAGCCGGTGCCGATCGACCCTGAGCCCGCCGAATCGGTACCGGCGCTCGACAATCCGGACGAATTGACGCCAACTGAACCGCCGCTCGACGAGGCACCGGTCGCCCCCGACGCATCCGTCGTCCCCGATGAGATCCATTACGCCCTGCCCGATTCCCCGGAACCCTCTTACAGTTCGGTCGCCGGGCATATCGAAGACACCCTGCTCGGCCTGTTGGGCGACCTGACGCTGCCTGAGCGCCACCGTCCGCAAGCCGAGGCCATGCGCGAGCGCCTGCGAAACGGCTTGAACTGGTATGAATTACTGCCGATCCTCGACGATCTGGCGGTCCTGATGCTGGCGATTACCGACAGTGGCCAGCATGAATTCGAAGCGTATCTGCAGCGACTCAATGACCGACTGGAGTCATTCCAGAGCACATTGCAAGCCGCCAGTGAGGACCATGCCGATAACCTGTCCGCCTCCAGGGAGATGAACAACCAGATTCGCGAGCAGGTGGATGGCTTGCAAAGCAGTGTGCAGCAAGCCGACGACCTGGAAGGCCTCAAGCAGGTACTGGAGAATCATCTCGAAGGCCTGCTCGGTACGATGGATCGGCATCAGAAGCAGCGTGACCAGCGTGAGAAGGAAGTTTCAGCCCGCCTGCAAACCCTCGCCGAGCGCGTCGCGCTGATGGAACAGGACGCCCTGATCGTGCGTGAGAACCTGGAAGAGCAGCGGCAAAAGGCGCTCATCGATCCGCTCACCGGGCTGCCCAATCGTGCCGCCTGGACTGAGCGTCTCGAACATGAGGTCGAGCAGTGGCAGCAGCACGGCAACAGCCTGTTGATCGCCATGCTCGACCTCGATCATTTCAAGCGGATCAACGATAACTACGGTCACCTGGCCGGTGACCGGGTGCTCAAGTTGATTGCCTCGGTGCTACGCAAGCGCGTGCGCGGCAGTGATTTCATTGCCCGTTTTGGTGGTGAGGAATTTGTCCTGCTGGTACCTGATACATCGCTGGCAGCGGGAGCCAAGCTCGCCGAGGCCTTGCGCGCCGCCATCGAAGCCTGTCCGTTCCATTTCAAGGGCGAACCGGTCACGGTCACGGTATCCATGGGCATGACGGCGTTCAAGGCGGGAGAACACAGCGACGTGGTGCTGAAAAGGGCCGATCAGGCGCTGTATCGGGCTAAAAATGCGGGTCGCAACCGGGTGGAGTTGGGCTAAGGCGGGTGTTACTTCCGTCATATCCAATTACCGGTCGGACCATCGCTGGGCGATACGTTACACTGTTGCATTATCTTATTCGGGCACGTCGTCGCCATGAAATTTCTGCCGATCATTCTTTCGTTGATTGCCCTGGCCGGATGCGCCGGCGGCCCTCGGCTCGATACCAGCCATCCTTCCGTCAATCACGACAGTCGCATCCAGTTTGTCGTGGTTCATTACACCTCGGCTTCCTTGGAACGCTCCTTGGCCTTGCTGACCCATGGCGAAGTCAGCGCGCATTACCTGATCGGTGACGATAAGGACGCAACCATCTACCAGCTAGTGGATGAAAGCCGGCGCGCCTGGCATGCCGGGGAAAGCGAATGGCAAGGCCGGACCTGGCTCAACTCCAGCTCCATCGGCATCGAAATCGTCAACCAGGGCTATGTCGACACGCCTGAAGGCCGCCGTTGGTACCCCTACAGCGAAGCCCAGGTACAAGCGCTGATTGCCCTGCTCAAGGACATTACCCGCCGTAACGGGATCAATCCGGTCAATATCATTGGCCACAGTGACATCGCTCCCATGCGCAAGCTGGATCCCGGGCCGCTGTTCCCTTGGAAACGTCTGGCGCAGGCGGGCCTGGGTGTGTGGCCGGACGAAGGGGCGGTCGCGCGTCAACAGGCGGCTTACGCGGGACAACTGCCGAGCGCCAGCTGGTTCCAGGCTGAACTGGCCCGCCTCGGCTACCCGACGCCACGTACCGGCGAGTGGGACGTCGCCACTCATCAAGTGCTGGCCGCCTTCCAGATGCGCTACCGGCCGAGCCGTTTCGACGGCGCGCCGGACGCCCAAAGCGCGGCGATTTTGCAGGTACTCAACCAGACAAAATAATGACGCTCGTCCGACTGGACGGGCTAAATTCAAAACAGCAGCTATAACTCATTGGTAACTTTCGGATTACCCCTGATGACAGCTGCACGCGAAACCCTGCAGAGTTGGCTCCATCGCCCCATTTTCCTGGCGATGATGGCGGCTGCCTTGAGTACGGTACTGCTGCTGGCCGGGAGCCTGTTCGTGGTGATGCAGCAGATCCAGCAGCGTGAAAGCGAGCAAATGAACGCCCAGGGCGAGCGTTTTCTGCAGCGACTGGAACAGCTTTTTGGTCAGTTGCGCGAAAGTCTCGACGATTTGCAGGCGCAACCGCTGCGCGGCTGCAACGATGACATGATCGCCACGTTGCAGCAGGTAAGCTTCAACTACCGCTTTGTCTATGAGGCGGCTTATCTCGATGCCAACGGTGTCTGTTCGAATCGCCCTCGTCAGAGCGGTATGTCACTGGTTCGTCCGCCCGATTTGCGCGGCCCTGCCTACAGCTATTGGCTAAACACCACCACCGAGCCCGACGAGAACCGCGCTGCGTTGATGTTGGGACGTGGCAATTTCCGCGTCGCTACGTCTCGCGGGCACCTGACCGATGTGGTCGACCTGCCGCCCGGCAGCAGCCTGCTGGTGGTCCTGGATCATGGCGAGCGGGCGATTCCGGTGCTGGGCAGCGCACAGCGTTGGCCTCCGACAGAGCCCTGGCCGCTGAAAAGCCAGCAGTCTCTGCAAGTGACCCAGACCCGGCTGATCTACCGGATGCCGACCGACAATCCGGAATATCAGCTGGTGCTTATTGCGCCGCGCAACGGTCTGCGTATTCCGGCCAATGCCTGGTGGATGTTGCCTATCAGCCTGATGCTGGGGCTGGGGATCGGCTTCCAGGTCTTCCTGCTGGTGCGCCAGCGCCAGTCCATGGATGCCGAGCTGCACGGCGCTATCCGGCGCGGTGAATTGCAAGTTCTGTATCAGCCGATCTTCGACCTGCACAGCCGCAACTGCGTCGGTGCCGAGGCGCTGCTGCGCTGGCGACGGCCGGACGGCACGCTGACCAGCCCGGACCTGTTCATCCCGATGGCGGAGAACACCGGGCAGATACGGCAAATTACCGATTTCGTCCTGCAACGGCTGTTCGACCAGTTGGGCCAGCTGTTACGGGCCAACCCGCATTTATATATCTCGGTGAACCTGGCGGCGTGTGACGTAATGGTGCCGCGCATCGGCGAGGTGATTGCGCGGTTGCTGGCGCTGCATCGGGTGTCGGCGCGCCAGATAGCTTTTGAGGTGACCGAGCGCGGGCTGGTCGATGTGCTGGTCGCCCGGGATAACCTGCAGTCGCTGCGCGACGTCGGGCATCAGGTGCTGATCGATGATTTCGGCACCGGCTATTGCAGCCTCGCCTACCTGCAGACGCTGCCGGTTGATTGCCTGAAAATCGACAAGGCCTTCATCGATGCGCTGGGTCATGATGCCGCCAGTAGTGGCGTGGCCCCGCACATCATTCGCATGGCCCACGCCCTGGAACTCAAGGTCATCGCCGAAGGCATCGAGCATGAGGCCCAGGCTTCCTATCTGAGCAGCGAAGGCGTGAAGTTCGGCCAGGGCTGGTTGTTCGCCCATGCGCTCAGCGCGGTGCAACTTATCGAATTGATTACCCGTGGGCGGCGCCTGCTTGGACGGCGCCTGGACGACGAAGCCTGATGGCTCCTCAGACGGTCAGGGCCATGTAGAACTGAGTGCCCTGCCCTGGCCTGGAATAAACGCCCATGCGTCCACCATGGAGCTGGACGATTTCCTTGCACAAAGCCAGGCCGAGACCGGCGCCGCCCTTTTTGCGTCCGACCTGGACGAAGGGCTCGAAGATGCGTCCCTGCTGGCCATAGGCAATGCCTTCACCATTGTCTTCCACGCTGATAATCACCCGCTCGCCGTGGCGCCGGGCCTGCAGGCGGATCTGGCCGTCGCCGTTGGTGTGGCGCATCGCGTTGTCGATCAGGTTGTCCAGGACCCGGTCCAGTTGCGCGGCATCGGCGTGCAGGCGCGGCAAGGGGCCCTGGATCTCAACGAGCAGTTCGATGCCCTTCTGTTGCGCCTGCTTGGCAAAGCGCATCCTCGCCGTTTCCAGCAGCTCTTCAATGGAGCAAGGCGCCAGCGTGAGCTTTTGCAAGCCGTTCTGGTAACGGGAAAAGTTCAGCAGGTCGTTGATGAGCTGCATCAGTCGCTGCATTTCTTCATTGACGGTGTTGAGCAGGTCCGCCTCGCGAGAGTCGTCGGGGAAGTGCATGCGTTCCTGCAGCAGCCCGAACGCCATGTGCATGCCTGTCACCGGTGTGCGCAACTCGTGGGAGGCGCGCAACACGAACTCGCTACGGACCCGTTCGAAGGCGCGTTGCTCGGTGACGTCATGCAAGATCATCACAGCGCCGAGAATCTGGCCCTGGGTATGGATGACGGGCGTGAGGCTGTAAGTCAGCACGCGTGTCTCTCCATCCACTTCGATGCTCAAATCATCCGGGGCGCGTTCCTGGGTGCCGCCGCGCAGTACCAGTTGCAGCTCTTCATCCAGCTCGGCGCGTCCAAGTGCCTCGCCCAATCCCTGGCCCAGGCGCTCCTCGTCCCAGCCCAGTTGACGCTGGGCCACCGGGTTGAGGTGTTCCAGATGGCCCTGGCGGTCGATCATCAGCAAACCGTCGTCGATGCTGTCGAGGACCGCTTGCAGGCGCTGTTGGCCGGCGAGCAATTCATCGACGTTGGTAGCCTGATGTTCTCGCAGCGCCTGGGCCATGATGCCAAAGCGACGTGTCAGCAGATTCAGTTCAGCCGCCGAGGAAACTGGCAATGTCACTTCGAAATTGCCTTGGCCGATATCATCCGCCGCCGCGGCCAGAGCCTCGATCGGCGCGCCGAAACGTCGGGCGATGCCGTGGGCGGTAACGAAACCGATGATCAGCACCGCCAATCCCACCAACCCGAGCAGGCCGGAAATCAGCAATGCGCGCGCGCGGGCGCGGTCCTGGGTTTCGCTGATCTTGTTGAGCGCATGGCGATAGCTATCGATCAGCCCTCCGCGCAGCACGTTGAATTTTTGTGTCAGGTCCTGGATGCCGGTCAGTTGTGCCGGTTGACGGCGAGAGGCCTCGAAGGCCTCGAGAAAACTGAGGTAGTCGGTTTTCGCGCGGCTGAAGCTGGTGGACGATTCAGCCAACTGTTGTTCATGGGCAATGCCCTCATCCAACAGCTGGAAATACTGGTGTTTGGATTGTTCCAGCGCTGTCAGGTCGGGTTTTTCATCCAGCATGATCATCAACTGATCACCGAGTGTCTGACGCAGCTTCAGGCCCAGGTCCAGCAGGAAAAAGTTGTCACGCACCGATTGTTCTTGGGTATTGGCCATTTGCATGACGCTGACCAGCCCAAGCAGCAGCCCCAGCAACGCCACCGTAATCAGTGCCGAGATACTGAGAAACAGCCGTGTGCGCAGCTTCATCGCCAGTTTCATAAGGTGCTGCTCATAAGTTGTATTGCTTGCGTTTGCGATACAACGTGGACGCGTCGATGCCCAGTGTCTTCGCCGCCTGGTCCAGCGTGTCGGCCGTGGCCAGCACGGCGCCGATGTGGGCTTTTTCCAACTCGTCGAGGCTCAGCGCGGCACCGATCCGCGGGGCATTGTTGACCGGTTGCTCGGCCATGCCCAAATGGCTGATCTCGACTTTTTCCTGCGGGCAGATGATGCTGGCGCGCTCGACCACGTTGCGCAGTTCCCGGATGTTGCCGGGCCAGCGATAGCCCAGCAGCGCTTCCCGAGCCTCATCGCTGAAACCCCGGGCCGGGCGCGCGTACTCCTTGACGAAGCGTGCCAGGAAGCGATCGGCGAGGGTCAGGATGTCCTCGGCTCGCTCGCGCAATGGCGGCAAGTGAAGGGTGATGACGTTCAGGCGATACAGCAGGTCTTCGCGAAAGCGCCCGTCGCGCACCATGTCCTCAAGGTTGAGGTTGGTCGCCGCGAGAATCCGCACATCGGCACGGCGAGTGACCGGGTCACCGACTCGCTCGTATTCCTTGTCCTGGATGAAGCGCAATAATTTTGGCTGCAATGTGAGGGGAAAATCGCCAATCTCGTCGAGAAACAGCGTGCCGCCATCGGCTTGGTTGACGCGTCCCAAAGTGCTTTCGCTGGCGCCGGTAAACGCGCCACGGCTGTGGCCGAACAATTCGCTTTCCATCAGCTCAGTGGTCAGCGATGGGCAGTTGATGGTGACGCAGGATTTTTTCGCGCGTTTGCTCCAGCCATGAATAGCCCGCGCCAACTCGCCTTTACCGGTGCCGGACTCGCCGAGGATCAGGATATTGGCATCGGTGCTGGCGACCTGGCGGGCGGTTTCCAACACCACTTTCATCGCCGGGCTGTGGGAATCGAGTCCATCCTTGGGCTTGCGCACCTCGCCTTCGAGGGCTTCGAGCCGGGCGGAGAGCTGGCGCACTTCCAACTGCTTGGCCGTTGCCAGGCGCAGTTGATCCGGGCTGCACGGCTTGACGAGATAATCAGCGGCGCCCGCCTGAATCGCATCGACGGCGGTGTCCACGGCGGAGTGCGCGGTGACGATCACCACCCGCATCCAGGGCGCCTGGATACGCATCTGCGCCAACACATCGAGGCCATTGTCCTCGCCGAGGCGCAAATCCAGGAAGCACAGGTCAAACACCTGGCGTTGCAGCAGGGCTTCGGCCTGGGCGGCGCTGTTGGCGGTGGCGACGGTATAACCCTCGTCTTCCAGGCAGTAACGGAAGGTACGCAGGATGGCGGACTCATCGTCTACCAGCAGAATGCGGCCTTGATGCTCAGTGGCGGATTCCATTTTTCCTACGCTCCTTAAAGAATAATGATGATTAGTGTCAGAAAAATCGGGCAAGTTGCATGGTCGATTCTGACCGAATATTACCCATTGAGCGTGCGTCTGTGGACCACCCGTTTATAACAAACTGATTTTAAAACGGTTTTTCCTCGCCTCCGTGTTTCATACGCTTCGGCTCGCTCATTCCGACATCCTTTTCCGACTTTCAATTCAAAAAGAATCTTACGCCTCTGCTGCAAAGGGTCGTGCAGAACGCACGACGCTTGGCTGGGCCATCGTGCAGGATGCGCCCCGACTAGCTTTTGCTTTGTCAGTAACTGTTTGATTTTTAAGGGTTTTATGGGTGCATTATTTCTGGCACGACGGCTGCAATATCTTAGTCAACGTGGCGTTTAAGCGCCTCAACCAAATCACCGCTAGGGTGGGGAGGAATTCCAGGATGAATCGTCAACGTGCCGCCCAATTTCGCATCAGCTCCCTGCATATCCAGCAGGGCTTGTGGGCTATTGCCGCCCTTCTGATTACCCTTGTGGCCGGTCAGCAATTAATGCTCTGGCACGAAAGCCAACAGCCGGAAGCGCCGCTGGTATCGGTTCAACGAGCTCCCCAGACCCATTTCACTTCCGTCAGCAACCTTGCCGATGCAGCCGCTTCGATGCGCATGATGGAAGTTGACCAGGCGCAGACCGTCATCGACATGCCCCGTGAAGAACGCTGGGTCTTCTGACCCGCTGAACCGGCTGTCCGTTGTGTCGGAACCATTACCGCCAGACCCTAACTAAATAGAAAAGTGTAAGGAGAATCATCATGTTGAGCTGGGCAATTACCTTCCTGATCATTGCCATCATCGCTGCCGTACTGGGCTTCGGTGGTATCGCAGGCACCGCTACGGGCATCGCCAAGATTCTCTTTGTCGTGTTCCTGGTGATGTTCATCGCTTCGTTCTTCTTTGGCCGTCGCGGCCGAGGCTGACCCATGAACCGGTCATTAACAGGACTGGCCGCCGCCCTGCTTCTGGGCGGCAGTGCCCTGGCTATGGCTGCCAATGATGGACAGATGCGGGTCAATCAGCTGCTTGAGGCAGACCCGCAATACCGCGAAACGTGGCAGCAAGTGGTCAAGAAGGAAGAGCGTTTGCCGGAGTGGGTCATGAATCTGACCGGTGCTTCCGAGCAAATGAATGCCGTCGAGGAAGACGGCGACCAATACCTGGTCGGGCCATTGTGCGAAACCCAGGAGACCTGCAAGAGCAAGCGTCTGATCGTAGCCGTCAGTTTCGACAAGGACGATGCTTATGCCATGTTGGTCGAGGTCCCCGCGGGACTGCCGGCGGACAAGTCGCCGACCCGCCATGCGGACTATCGCTTTCTCGGTAACCCCGATGAAGGTATGCAAGAACTGTTGATGGAACAGCTCAAGAAAGATCCGAATTGGTACTGACTTGAAAACAGGAAAGACAGCCATGTCTTTCTTACTGCGAGGCCCGAGGAGGGCTGTCGCATGACCAGGGGGCTGGGACGTTCTGACCATTGAGGGTCGGAGTGACCTACGGGCACAAGGAGTGCCTGCGCAAGGGCCGGGTCAGGTAAAAAGCTGCGACGCAAGTTCGCAAAGCCGTAATGGCTTTGGCGAACTTGCGGAGAGCTTGTGCTGCTAACCCCCATTCCAGAGCGTTCGCCTCGTTGCCAAGGGACTCTCGCAAGTGTTGCGGGTTTCTGCTTCGCCAAATGGCACTTTCCTCCGCGCCTGACCGTACATCGGAGAACGCCCGTGTCGTTTCCGACGTCGACGCAGGATCGATTCACTGTCCTTTGATCGCCTTCCAGGCAAGCCAGGCTGAGCCCGGCTACGCTGAAACGGCCGGTCCACGGCATTTATACCCGCACAAATGGCGTATCCGAACCGACTGGGACGCGCGTTTCATTCGCGTAATCTCATGCCGATTCGGCATAGGGTAGGCGTTTACGGCATTAGACGATCCCCCCTTGCATCGCAATAGTTGCGCCTTTTTTCGCCTGCCAGTGAGCCGCCGTGGCCGCTCGGGGCAACCTTATACGGGGGCAGAGGACGTGAATTGCGATCGTCTACGCTGATCGGTTCATGTCACTGCCCAAGTCAAACTGAAGTAAGGGTAATGATATGAAGAAGGCACGACTAAGCCTCGCCTGGCAGATCCTCATCGGTCTGGTGCTCGGGATTGCAATCGGTGCGCTGCTCAACCACTTCAGTGCCGAGAAGGCCTGGTGGATCAGCAATGTGCTGCAACCGGCGGGCGATATCTTTATCCGTCTGATCAAGATGATCGTGATACCGATCGTGATCTCTTCGCTGATTGTCGGTATTGCTGGCGTGGGGGATGCGAAGAAACTCGGGCGCATCGGCTTCAAGACGATCATCTACTTCGAAATCGTCACCACCATCGCCATTGTCGTCGGCCTGTTGTTGGCTAACTTCTTCCAACCGGGCAGTGGTATCGACATGAGCACCCTGGGCACGGTGGACATTTCCAAGTACCAGGCCACCGCTGCTGAAGTCCAGCATGAACATGCGTTCATCGAGACCATCCTCAACCTGATCCCATCGAACATTTTCGCGGCGGTTGCCCGTGGCGAGATGCTGCCGATCATTTTCTTCTCCGTCCTGTTCGGCCTCGGTTTGTCGAGCCTGCAGGCGGATCTGCGCGATCCGCTGGTAAAGATGTTCCAGGGCGTATCGGAAAGCATGTTCAAAGTCACTCACATGATCATGAACTACGCCCCGATCGGCGTGTTTGCGCTGATCGCCGTGACGGTCGCCAACTTCGGTTTCGCCTCCCTGCTGCCCTTGGCGAAACTGGTGATCCTGGTTTACGTCGCCATCGCCTTCTTCGCTTTCGTGGTGCTGGGGCTGATCGCGCGCCTGTTCGGCTTTTCGGTGATCAAGCTGATGCGCATCTTCAAGGATGAGCTGGTGCTGGCTTACTCCACCGCCAGTTCCGAAACCGTGCTGCCGCGCGTGATCGAGAAGATGGAAGCGTACGGCGCGCCGAAAGCCATCTGCAGCTTCGTGGTTCCTACCGGTTACTCGTTCAACCTCGATGGCTCGACGCTGTATCAGAGCATCGCGGCGATTTTCATCGCGCAGTTGTATGGCATCGACCTGTCGATCAGCCAGCAGTTGCTGCTGGTGCTGACCCTGATGGTCACGTCCAAGGGCATCGCCGGCGTGCCGGGTGTCTCCTTCGTGGTTCTGCTGGCGACACTGGGCAGCGTGGGTATTCCGCTGGAAGGCCTGGCGTTCATTGCCGGTGTCGACCGCATCATGGACATGGCTCGTACCGCGCTGAACGTTATCGGCAACGCCTTGGCGGTGCTGGTCATTTCCCGCTGGGAAGGCATGTACGACGATGCCAAGGGCCAGCGCTACTGGAACTCCCTGCCGCACTGGCGCAGCAAGGAGCCGCTGCCGGCGGGGGAAACTTCCAGCCGTTGAGAACGCCTTCGCGAGCAGGCTCGCTCCCACAGGTGGTTGGGGTTGTTGCAGATATCTCCCACAGGTGTTTGGGGTTGTTGCAGAGATCTCAGCCGGCACAGGTCCAATGTGGGAGCGAGCCTGCTCGCGAAGATCGCGGTACTTGATGATGCCAACCAGACCCCGGAGAAATCCGGGGTTTGTCGTTTCTGCCGGCCCCGCTATCATTCGCCGCATCTTCCGGGGGACTTACCGATGCTCAATGGCCTGTGGCTTGGCTTCTTTATCGTGGCGGCCGTGTCGGCGCTGGCGCAGTGGCTGATTGGCGGCAACGCGGGTATTTTCGCGGCGATGGTGGAAAGCATTTTTGCCATGGCCAAGCTGTCGGTTGAGGTGATGGTCCTGCTGTTCGGCACCTTGACGCTTTGGCTGGGCTTCCTGCGCATCGCGGAAAAAGCCGGCATTGTCGATTGGCTGGCCAAGGCCCTCGGCCCGCTGTTCCTGCGCTTGATGCCGGAAGTCCCGGCGGGCCACCCGGCCATCGGCCTGATCACCCTCAACTTCGCAGCCAACGGCCTCGGGCTGGACAACGCGGCCACCCCCATCGGCCTGAAGGCCATGCGCGCCCTGCAAGACCTCAACCCCAGCCCGACCATCGCCAGCAATGCGCAGATCCTGTTCCTGGTACTCAACGCGTCGTCACTGACGCTGCTGCCGGTGACGATTTTCATGTACCGCGCCCAGCAAGGCGCGTCGGACCCGACCCTGGTGTTCCTGCCGATCCTGCTCGCCACCAGCGCCTCGACCCTGATGGGGCTGTTGTCCGTGGCGTTCATGCAACGGCTGCGCTTGTGGGACCCGGTGGTGCTGGCCTATCTGATTCCGGGCGCGCTGGTGCTGGGTGGTTTCATGGCGTTGCTGGCGACGCTCTCGGCCACGGCGCTGGCGGGGCTGTCGTCGATCCTTGGTAACCTGACGTTGTTCGGCTTGATCATCCTGTTCCTGGTGGTGGGTGCGCTGCGCAAGGTCAAAGTGTATGAAGCCTTTGTCGAAGGCGCCAAAGAGGGATTCGACGTCGCCAAGACGCTGCTGCCGTATCTGGTGGCGATGCTCTGCGCTGTCGGTGTGCTGCGGGCTTCGGGGGCGCTGGATTTTGGCCTGGATGGCATCCGCCACCTCGCGCAATGGGCCGGCCTGGACACGCGTTTCGTCGACGCCCTGCCCACCGCCATGGTCAAGCCGTTTTCCGGCAGCGCCGCCCGGGCGATGCTGATCGAAACCATGAAGACCTCCGGCGTGGACAGTTTCCCGGCCCTGGTGGCGGCGACCATCCAGGGCAGTACCGAAACCACGTTCTACGTGCTGGCGGTGTATTTCGGCGCCGTCGGCATCCAGCGAGCCCGCCATGCGGTGGGTTGCGCCCTGCTGGCCGAGCTGGCCGGGGTGATAGCGGCCATCGGCGTCTGCTACTGGTTCTTTGGCTGATCTGAGGAGCGAGCCTGCTCGCGATAAGGTCCGCAGGACCTTCAGTCCTTCACCTCGAACCGCAACACGCCGATCATCTGGCCATTTTCGGTCAGCACTCGCACTTGCCATTTGCCCGTCGGGTTGTCGGGGAAGTTCCGCTTGTGGGTCCACGCCCGATAGCCTTCCTTGCGTCCGCCATGGATGTCCAGGGCAATGCGATCCACCTCTTTGCCGTTGAACTGCCAGACGTGGTAGATCCGTTCATCGAGCCCGCGCGGCGCGTTGATGGCGGTGTAGGCATACAGGCCGTTGCCACGGATCTGGGCCGCGCTGACTTCCTTGAGGCTGGCGCCGGGCGTGCGGTCTTCCAGTTGGGTGCTGATTGCCACTTCGGTCATCCAGAGCGTGGCGGGTGGCACCCAGGAGCGCAGCACCCAGCCGGCGGCGCCGATGCCCAGGGTGATGCACAGAATCGCCAGCGCGTTGCGCACGGTGCGGATCGGGAAGATCGAGGCCAGGCTCGGGAACGACAACAGCATGGCGATGCCCAGTGCCAGCTTGAAGCTCTGGTCAGTGGTCAGGTGCAGGATCACCGGCAGCGCGGTGAGCAGGGCGGCGAACAGCGTCAGTGTGTGCAACGCCAGGAACGCCCAACGCCGGGGGGCGAGCCATTTGTAGTACAGCGGATCGATGATCGAGACCAGCGCCGACGCCGCGAGCAGGCCGGTAAAGAGCAACTGGCTGCTGTTCCACGTGGTCGTGATGAAGAAAAACGGCAAGACGAAGAACAGGCTTTCCTGGTGGATCATCTGGGTGGCGTAACGCAGCAGCGGCTGGGGTATTTCCCGTTTGAAGATCCGCGTGAACAGCCGCGTCAGGCTGTTCTCCAGCATCAGCCAGAGCCAGCTCACCAGCATCATGATAGCGATCCAGGTCGCCAGGCCCTGTTGGCGATCCACCAGCATGAAACTGCCGACCCCGGAAATGAAGCCGCCGAGCGCGATGACCCCCGGATAGCGCTTCATCAGTTCGAGGATGCGCTGGATTAAAAGAGTCAGGTTCGGCATCGGCGGTTTCACAGTAAGTCTTGGGAAATATCCCTGACAGAGTATCGCCAGGACGGTGACATGGCGAGGATCGCGACGTATGCTGCGGTGATCTTTCGTGGCGAGGGAGCGGGCGCCCGCTCGGCTGCGCAGCAG
>NZ_JBHFJB010000048.1:12293-15710 GCF_057334555.1 Pseudomonas sp. AGC41 | reverse complement strand
CGCCACGGATTTGATTTGGCCCATCGCGAGCAAGGCATTTCAGTCTGGCTGCGGTCGCGCCCTGCGACTCCATCGCCAGCCGATTCCCACCAGCAGCAACACCACCAATCCACCCAGCCCCCAGACCAGCTCGTCATCACTGAGCAGCGGCTTCTCGATGCGCAGGTAACCCGGGTCCTTGAGCAGTTCGCGCAGGGCCTGGTTGGCCTGCTCCAGACTCACGGCCTGCAAACGGACGGCTGGGTTGGCGAAGCGGCCATCCTCATAATCGCCGAGGGCGCCCCAGTAATAGTCGGCCAACGCGCTGTTGCCTTGCACCGCCCAGGACTGATGGGCGATAGCGGCGCGTTTGATCCGCACGAAGCTCTCGGGGTCCAGGCCGTCCTTGAGCAGCGTGCCGCGCAATTGCTCCAGTACCTGCTCGGCTTTCGGCAGGTCTTCACGCGCCAGATCGGCGTTCAGGCTGAGAAAACCCACGCCACCAAAGACTTCCCGCTCCACCCAAGGGCCGTAGGACAGGCCGTTGGCCAAGCGCAACTGGCGATAGAGCGCCCAGTCCAGGTAATCCTTGAGCAGGTCGAAGGTTTCGTCGTGCTGCTGTTCCAGCACCGGCTCCGGGAACAGCCAATGAAGCTTGGCGCCATCGCCGGCCAGGCCGCGAATCAGGTTGCGCTTGGTGACCGCGCTGTAGCGGATCTGCGGCAGTGGCTCGTGGACGCTGGGCTCGACCGGTTCAAGCTCGCCGAAACTGCGTTCCAGATAGGCCGGCAACAACCGGTCGAGATCGCCGACCACAATCAGCGTCATGTTGTTGGAGGCATACCAGGCCTTGCGCACCTGCTCGACCCGAGCCAGGGTGAGATGTTCGACCTCGGCCCGTTCCGCGCACCGCAAACCCAGCTCCACGGCCAATTGGTTGCTGGCTTTGTGGCCCAGATCCTGGCGGTCGAGCCAGCGTTGCAGATGGGTGTAGTGACCGCCGTCCTCGCGCTCGACCACCCGTTTGGCCGCCTCCAGGGCTTTTTCGTCGATGCGGGTGCGGGTCAGCAGTGCCAGCAAAAGGTCGAGGACTTTGCGTTGATTGCGCGCCGGCGCCTCGATGACAAACGTCGTATCGGCATTGCTGGTGAAGGCATTCCACTCGCCGCCCAGCGCCTGCATACGTTCTTCCAGGCCACCTTCGCCGCTGTCATCGACGCCACTGAACAGAAGATGTTCAAGCAGATGCGGCAGCTCCTTGTCGGCGCAGCTGAAATCGTCGAGGCCCACGCCGACCACTAGCCGAATCGCCACGTGCCCCCGTTCGGTGCCGGGCTTGAGCAACAATTGTAGGCCGTTGGGCAACGTATAGCCTTCGACCTGGAAGCGATCCTGGGCAATGGCGGGGAATGAGCCGAACAAAAGCAAGGCGAGCAGCAGACAACGCATAACGGGCTTCCTGGCGGCTGAGTGAAGATCCATGGTGCCGGGTCAGCCTTCATCGCGAGCAAGCTCGCTCCCACCTCGCGGAGTTGTCTGGCTGGCGGTGGGCTTGAGGCCTGGCCTTTTTACTGACTGACCAGGACGCCAGTCGTTCAAGGTGAATGGGTGATGTCGGAAATTTCATCAACGGCCAAGGCGCCGATCTCCGAGGTTTCCAGCACTACATAGGCGCTGCCGCAGAACAGCGAATTCAGACGCCGCATGTCGGCGATCAACTCCAGGTGCAGGGAACTGGTTTCCAGGCTTTGCACGACCTTGCGCTGCAGGCGGCTGACATGGGCGTGGGCCATCCGCCGTTCCTGCGCGCGAAAGCGACGTTTCTCACGCAGCAGCTGCCGTGCGCTTTCCCGATCGGCACTCAGGAACACCGTCAGCCCCAGCCGCAGGTTGGCCAGCAGATGACTGTGCAGCCCCGCCAGTTCTTCCAGGCCCACATCGGAAAACGACCGGCGTTGCGCGGTCTTCTGCTGCTGGACCTTGCGCAGCATGCGTTCGATGAGGTCGCTGGCCAGCTTGAGATTGATCGCCAGTTCGATGATTTCCGCCCAGCGGCGGCTGTCCTGTTCGCTGAGGTCCTCGCGGGGCATTTGCGCCATATACAGCTTGATCGCGCTGCACAGTGCTTCGACATCGTCGCTCATGGCACGTACTTGCTGGGTGATCGCCGTCTGCTCGCCGCGCAGGACGCCGAGCATGGCTTCGAGCATGTTTTCGATCAGATCGCCGATGCGCAAGGTTTCCCGGGCCGCATTCGCCAGGGCCAGGCTCGGGGTCGCCAGGGCGGTGGGATCGAGGTGCCGGGGCTTGGCCGTGCCGTTGGTGTCTGGGCGCTCCGGCAGCAGCCAGGCACACAACCGGCCCATCGGCCCGACGCTGGGCAGCAATACCAGGCAACGCACGGTGTTATAGAGCAGATGAAAACCGATGACAGTTTCCTGATGGCTGAAATCCAGGCTGTCCAGCCAGCCCACCAGCGGATCGAGTACCGGAATGATCAGCAACAGGCCAATCAGCTTGTACAGCAGGCTGCCGAGCGCCACCTGGCGTCCGGCGGCGTTCTGCATGCTGGTGCTGAGAAACGCCAGAATGCCGCTGCCGATGTTGGCGCCGATCACCAGGCCCATGGCCACTGGCAAACTGATAACCGCCGCGCCGGCCAGTGTCGCGGTCAGCAGCACGGCGGCGAGGCTGGAGTAGGAAATCATGGCGAACAGCGCGCCCACCAGCGCATCGAGCAGGATATCGCCGGTCAGTGAGGCGAAAATCACCTTCACGCCTTGGGCCTGGGTGATGGGCGCAGCGGCTTCGACGATCAGTTGCAGGGCCAGGATGATCAGGCCAAGGCCGATGCCGACACGGCCCATCTGCCCGACGCGCGTCTGTTTGCGCGACAGGAACAAAATCACCCCGAGGAAGATCAGCAGCGGCGACAGCCATGACAGGTCGAGGGTCAGCACCCGGGCCATCAGCGCGGTGCCGACGTCGGCCCCGAGCATGGTCGCCAGGGCAGGGGTCAGCGACATCAGGCCCTGGCCGACAAAAGACGTAACGAGCATGGCCGTGGCGTTGCTGCTCTGGACCATGGCGGTGACCATGATCCCGGCGAGGAATGCCAACCAGCGCCGGGACATGTTCTGACCGATGACGTGGCGCAGGTTCGAGCCATAGACCCGCAGGATGCCGGTACGGACGATGTGCGTGCCCCAGATCAGCAAGGCCACGGCGGAGAGCAGATTCAGCAGGGTCAGCATGAGGAGCCCCCTGTTAGCGTCCCAACGGGACAAGTTGACGATGCCACATCGTTCTACTGGTACTTAAGCTGTAGCTGGCGAATGGTTCAGACGCCAGCATTGCATAGCTGAAGATGGCTTTGAAACAGAACTGTCATAAAAATACTTCCTCTGGAACATCCCCACTCCCCTTGTGGGGGGGGGG
>NZ_JBHFJB010000048.1:9626-12223 GCF_057334555.1 Pseudomonas sp. AGC41 | reverse complement strand
GCATCCTACATCACCGGTTCAGGCAGACCGCTTTCGCGAGCAGGCTCGCTCCCACAATTGAGTTTTCTGCAGACATGAAAAAAGGGGCTCCAAGAGCCCCTTCGTTCACTGCCCTAAGCCTTTACTGACCTGGAACATCCTTGCGCAGTTTCACCGGATCCTGCTGCTTGCGCTTGCGTGCCATCGCGGTACGCATCTTGATATTGATCGCTTCCACCGCCAGCGAGAACGCCATGGCGAAGTAGACGTAGCCTTTAGGCACATGCACGTCGAACGATTCGGCGATCAGTACGGTACCGACCACCAGCAGGAACGACAGCGCCAGCATTTTCAGCGACGGATGCTTGTCGATGAACGTGCTGATGGTGCCCGAAGCCAGCATCATCACCAGTACGGCGACGATGATCGCGGCAACCATGACCGGTACATGGGAGACCATGCCGACCGCGGTAATGACCGAGTCCAGGGAGAACACGATGTCGATGATCGCGATCTGGATGATGGTGTAGATGAAGTTGCCGCCCTTGACCGAAGGCTCGTCGCTGTTTTCCTCTTCGCCTTCCAGCGCGTGGTACATCTCCTGGGAGCTTTTCCACAGCAGGAACAGGCCACCGAAGAACAGGATCAGGTCGCGGCCGGAGATGCCCTGGCCGAATACTTCGAACAGATCGGCGGTCAGGCGCATCACCCAAGTGATGGACAGCAACAACAGGATCCGCGTGATCATCGCCAGCGCCAGGCCGAAGATCCGGGTGCGGGCCTGCATGTGCTTGGGCATGCGGCTGACCAGGATCGAGATCATGATGATGTTATCGATACCCAGGACGATTTCCAGGGCGGTCAGGGTAAAGAAGGCAACCCATATTTCCGGGTTGGTCAGCCATTCCATGTGAGTTCCTTTGAGCGAGTGTTAGGCCGCGCCGCGCCTTCGGTTAACCGACAGGGGCGTCGCGGCGGGCGTTGCTTTTATAGAGTGCTGAACAGCGGAAAAATCCCCATCAGCAAGGCGGCGAACATTATGCACAGGCAAACCAGTACTGCCCACTTCAAGGTGAAGCGTTGGTGATCGCCGAATTCGATCCCGGCCAGGGCCACCAGCAGGTAAGTCGACGGAACCAGCGGGCTCAGCAGGTGAACGGGCTGGCCGACGATCGAGGCACGGGCCATTTCCACGCCAGTGATGCCGTAATGGCTGGCGGCTTCGGCCAAAACTGGTAACACCCCGTAATAAAATGCATCGTTCGACATGAAGAAAGTGAACGGCATGCTCACCAGCGCGGTGATGACCGCGAGGTAAGGACCGAGGAAGTCCGGGATCACTGCCAGCAGGCTCTTGGACATGGCATCGACCATGCCGGTGCCGGACAGGATGCCAGTGAAGATACCTGCCGCGAAAATCAGCCCGACCACCGCCAACACGCTGCCGGCGTGGGCCGCGACGCGGTCTTTCTGTTGTTGCAGGCATGGGTAGTTGACGATCATCGCGATACTGAACGCCACCATGAACAGCACCGGCAGCGGCAACAGGCCGGCAATCAGCGTGCACATCAGGGCCAGGGTCAGTGCGCCGTTGAACCAGATCAGTTTCGGACGGCGGGCGTCCGGAAACTGCGAGACGCTGATTTCGCTGTGGTCCATGTCGTCACCGGCCAGGTGCAGCTCACCCAGACGCGCACGCTCGCGTTTGCCGTACATGTAGGCAATCGCCAGGATCGCCACGACGCCGGCCAGCATCGCCGGGATCATCGGGACGAAGATGTCGGACGGATCCACATGCAGCGCACTGGCCGCCCGAGCGGTTGGCCCGCCCCAGGGGGTCATGTTCATCACGCCGCCGGCGAGGATGATCAGGCCCGCCATGATCTGCGGGCTCATGCCGATGCGGCTGTAGAGCGGCAGCATGGCGGCTACGCAGATCATATAAGTGGTCGCGCCGTCACCATCGAGGGAAACGACGAGCGCCAGAACGGCGGTGCCGACCGAAACTTTCAAGGGGTCGCCCTTGACCATCTTGAGGATCTTGCGCACAGCCGGGTCGAACAGGCCGGAGTCGATCATCAGGGCGAAATAGAGAATCGCAAACATCAACATCACCCCGGTCGGGGCAAGCTTGGTGATGCCTTCGAGCATCATCGGGCCGATCTTCGGCGCAAAGCCACCGAACAGCGCGAACAGGATCGGAATGATGATCAGGGCGATCAGCGCGGACAGGCGCTTGGTCATGATCAGGAACATGAACGTGATGACCATGGCGAAGCCAAGGAAAGTCAGCATGGGAAATACTCCAGGCGTGGCGCGGCGGGCAAAGGCGAACCGAAACGGTCAGCGCAGGATGCAGGGCTCGGGACGGACGGATGGAGGGGATGCAACGGGACGGGTAGCAGCGGACATCAGAATCACCATTGTTGTTGTTAAAAAGGCCGCACGAGCATTCGAACGCTCGTTTCTGGCCACCGGTCTTTTGCCGGTAGGTGAGGCGATCCTAATCGCGCAAGCTTTCAGCAGCCTTTCGCTGCCGCAATGGTTGATGACCGGCCTGCTTTCGCTGCCGCAATGGTTGATGACCAATCTGCTTTCGTGGGGGGGGGGGGGGGGGG
>NZ_JBHFJB010000048.1:122-9586 GCF_057334555.1 Pseudomonas sp. AGC41 | reverse complement strand
GAGCAAGCTCCCTCGCCACAAGAGCGATCAGTGTTTGGCTTCGAACGCCGAAAGATTCAACGGCCGCACCGCGCCCATCCAGATCGCATGATCGGTGTGATCGGCCAGATCATCACCGGTGTCCGGGTGCAGGAATATCACCAGCCCGTTGCGATTGAGCGCCAGCCACGGCAGCACCACGCCGATGTACTGCGGATCGAATGCCAGCTGGCAGCTCCAGTCCGGGTGCGGGCCGACCGGCCGTTGGTGCACCCGGCCCATCTTCAGCGCAAACAGCTGCGCCGCTTGCTCGCACAAGGCCCGCGCCTGATCGATGGTGCCGGCGTCGAAATAGACATGGGCGTGATAGCCCTTGATCCGTTGCATTTGTCACTCCTCCAAAGGCCAGCCGAACCCTCGCGGTTAACCACGGGTCAGAGCCTTTACACGCGGGAAAAAAGGAATACCAGCCATGAGAAACGCCGAAACCCCGGTCATCAAAGTGGTGCTCTATGGTGCCATGAGCAGCCTCGGCAGTGCGTTGATGGCTGAGCTGTTGAGACGCCAGCACGAAGTCATCACCATCCTCGACGATCTTACGGCCTTGGCGCCGCGCCCGGGCCTGCGGACCAAGACCGGCGACCTCTTCGACCCCGAACGGGTCAAGCAGAGCGTCGCCGGCGCCACGGCGGTGGTGTGCCTGTTGAACGCGCCGGGGCTGCCGATGAACAGCGAGCAAGTGGAGCGTACGCTCATCCCCGGCCCGGTGGAGCAGGTCCTGGCCGTGGATGCGCTGATTGCGGGCATGCAGGCGGTCAGTATCCCCCGGCTGTTCCTGGTGGGCGATTTCGCTGTCCTTGATGAGCAAGACATCGACGATGACTTGCAGCGCCATGCCGCCGAGGAAATCCTCGACGCCCTGAAAAACAGTGCCTTGCAGTGGACCCTGGTCAATGCGCCCTATGCCGCGCCGGGTTTGAGCATTGAACATTTCAGCCAGGTCAGCACGAGCCTGGAGTCCGGAATGGCCGAGTCCCTGGAGCGCCTCAACCGGGTGGCGGCGGGCATTGTTGACGAGCTGCGCTTGAACCTGCATGTGGGCGAGCAGGTGAATTTCGTAGCCGCTCTCTAGAGGCTTACCCATTTCGTGGCGAGGGAGCTTGCTCCCGCTGGGCGGCGCAGCGGTCCCCGGAATTGCCAGGTTGATGGAGTACGAGCGTCAAACCGCAATCGACGGCAACGGCAACCCCGTTAGCGACTCGGCACTGTTGGCCTGTTCTTCCATCAGCCAATCCACGAACAACTTGATCAGCACACCCCGCCGCTTGCGTTGGGGCAGGACCACGTAATATCCCAAGCGGGACAGTACCGTCTCGGCGATTGGGCGACACAGCAGCCCTTGCGCCAGCAGGTTATCCACAAGGTGCCGCCAACCGATGGCGACACCCTGGCCGCCAATCGCCGCCTGGATGAGTAGCGTGTAGTTGTCGAAGCGCAGTTGGCCCGGCGCCGGTGGCGAGGTGATGCCTAGCTCGCGAAATACGCCGCTCCATTCGAACCAGGCGCTGGTGTTGCCGCCGCGCAAATGCAGCAGCGGGAATTCCGCGAGGGCGTGGGCGGGTAGGGGCGGGGGACGATCCTTGAGCAGGAGAGGGCTGCATACGGGAAAGACTTCTTCGCTGAAAAGCCAACGACTTTCACCTTGCTTGAAGCGACCGTCGCCAAAAAGCACCGCAACGTCGATATCGGTGCGCAGCATGTTGTGGTTGCGCTCGCTGGTTACAAGGCTCACATCCACCTGCGGATTTGCCGCGTGGAACCGATGCAGTCGCGGCATCAGCCAATAGGCGGCGAAAGCGAAATCCGTCGCGACTTGCAGCACTTCATGCTGGTGTTGGGCCGTAATCGCGTTCAGCCCCGCATCGATGCTCTGCAAGCCGGCCTGGACCTGCTCGAACAGGATCGAGCCGGCCTCGGTCAGTTCGATGCCCCGATAGATACGATCAAACAGGCGTGTGCCCAATTGCTCCTCCAGCCGCTTGATCTGCTGGCTGATGGCCGGCTGGGTCGTGCCCAGTTCAATCGCAGCCGCAGTAAAACTCTGCTGGCGAGCCGCTGATTCGAAGGCACGGAACAGATCCAGGGACAGGTCACCCAAGGCGTCATACATAAGCTCAGCTTATCCTAGTCATTATCCTGCATGGGCTTTACCCCAAATAGCATGGGCTACATGCTCATTCGCAGCACTATCGCATAACCGTCCACTATGGAATGCCGCGAATACATGAAGCGCAAGAACATTCTTTTCATCATGGCCGATCAGATGGCCGCGCCAATGTTGCCGATCTACGGTCCGTCGCCCATCAAGCTGCCCAACCTGTCCCGGCTGGCCGACCAGGGCGTGGTATTTGACGCCGCGTACTGCAACAGCCCGCTCTGCGCGCCGTCACGCTTTACGCTGGTGAGCGGTCAGTTGCCGAGCAAGATCGGCGCCTATGACAACGCGGCGGATTTTCCGGCGGACGTCCCGACTTATGCCCATTACCTGCGCCGTCTCGGCTATCGCACGGCGTTGTCCGGCAAGATGCATTTTTGCGGGCCTGACCAGCTGCATGGCTACGAAGAGCGGCTGACCAGCGACATCTATCCGGCGGACTACGGCTGGGCGGTGAACTGGGACGAGCCGGACGTACGGCCCAGCTGGTATCACAACATGTCGTCGGTGTTGCAGGCCGGACCGTGCGTGCGCACCAATCAGCTGGATTTTGATGAAGAGGTGGTGTTCAAGGCCCAGCAGTACCTGTTCGACCACATCCGTGAGGACGGCGACCAGCCGTTTTGCCTCACCGTATCCATGACCCACCCACACGATCCGTACACGATTCCCAAGGCGTTCTGGGACCTGTATGACGACAGCGACATCCCGCTGCCCTACACCCCGGACCAGACTGAACTTGATCCACATTCCCAGCGCCTGTTGAAGGTCTACGACCTGTGGGGCAAGCCACTGCCTGTGGATAAGATCCGTGACGCTCGCCGCGCTTACTTCGGCGCGTGCAGCTACATCGACAGCAATGTCGGCAAGTTGCTGCAGACGTTGGAAGACACCGGGTTGCTCGACGACACCATCATCGTGTTCTCTGGCGATCACGGAGACATGCTCGGCGAAAAAGGCCTCTGGTACAAAATGCACTGGTACGAAATGGCCGCCCGCGTGCCGCTGCTGATCAGCGCTCCAGGCCAGTTTGCCAGCGCCCGCGTCAGCGCAGCGGTGTCCACCGCCGACCTGCTGCCGACTCTGGTCGAATTGGCCGGCGGCACGCTGGAGCCAGGCTTGCCGTTGGATGGCCGTTCGCTGGTTCCGCATCTGCAAGGACAGGGCGGGCATGATGAAGTCTTCGGTGAGTACATGGCCGAAGGCACCGTCAGCCCGTTGATGATGATCCGTCGCGGCCCGTGGAAATTCATCTACAGCGAAGATGATCCGTGCCTGTTGTTCGACCTGCGCAATGATCCCCAGGAAGTGGCAAATCTCGGTCGTTCCCCGGAGCATCAGGCGTTGTTCAACGATTTTCTCGCCGAAGCGCGAGCCAAATGGGATATTCCAACCATTCATCAACAGGTGCTCGCCAGCCAGCGACGCCGTCGTTTCGTTGCCCAGGCGCTGACCCTCGGCAAACTCAAGAGCTGGGACCACCAGCCGCTGGTCGATGCCAGCCAGCAATACATGCGCAACCACATCGACCTCGACGATCTGGAGCGCAAGGCCCGTTATCCACAACCCTGCCAATAGATCAATAACGTAAGGGGAAGCGCATGCAAAAGTTATCCACAGTACTGACCGCCGGGCTGTTGGCGTTGAGCAGTGTTTCGGCATGGGCCGAGCAGAGTTGCGAAACCGTGAAGATGGCCGACCCGGGCTGGAGCGATATCGCCGCGACCAACGCCATTACCGGTTTCCTGCTTGAGGGCATGGGATACAAGGCCAAGATCGACACCTTGGCGGTCCCGATCACGTTTGGCGGCCTGAAGGATGGCCAGGTTGATGTTTTCCTGGGTAACTGGATGCCGGCGCAACAGGGGTTCTATGACAAGTTCGTCGCCAACGGCGATGTCACGCAGCTGGCGAAGAACCTCGACGGCACCGAATTCACCCTGGCGGTGCCGGACTATGTCTGGGATGCCGGTGTGCATAACTTTGCCGACCTGAACAAGTTCGCCGACAAGTTCGACAAGAAGATCTACGGCATCGGTTCCGGCGCCCCGGCGAACCTTTCGCTGAAAGAAATCATCAAGACCAACGATTTCGGCATGGGCGAATGGAAACTGGTGGAGTCCAGCGAGCAGGCAATGTTGGCGGAAGTCTCCCGGGCGGTGAAAAAACAGAAGTTCGTGACGTTCCTCGGCTGGACCCCGCACCCGATGAACGTGCAGTTGAAGATGCATTACCTCAAGGGCGGCGAGAAGTACTTCGGCGATACCGGTAGCGTGTATACGCTGACGCGCAAAGGTTATGCACAGGCCTGCCCGAACGTCGGCAAGCTGCTGACCAACCTGAGCTTCACCCAGGAAATGGAAAACAGCATCATGGCCGAAGTAGTGAACAAGAAGGTCAGCAACGCCGAAGCCGCCAAGGCCTGGATCAAGGCCAACCCGGCGGTGCTGGACAAATGGCTCGACGGCGTGAAGACCGTGGATGGCAAGGACGCGCTGGCGGCGGTCAAAGCCAAGCTCTGACAGCAGCGCCGGGCTCCTGTGGCGAGGGAGCTTGCTCCCGCTGGAGCGCGCAGCTCTGCCAAAACCGGTCACGCAGATCCATCTGACACTGCGCTTTCAGGTTTCGGGGCTGCTTCGCAACCCAGCGGGAGCAAGCTCCCTCGCCACGTTGGTTCACCTGATATTCTTCTGCAAAACCCCATCTTTGAGGCTCCATGGCAATCCCCACACGCCATTCGCTGTTTCCGTTCCTCAGCTGGCTGCCCCGGCAGACCCGCGCCAGCGTCGGCCGTGACCTGATCGTCGGCCTCAGCGGCGCGATTCTCGCGTTACCGCAGTCCATTGCCTACGCCCTGATTGCCGGCCTGCCGCCGGAGTACGGGTTATACGCGGCAATCGTGCCGGTGCTGATCGCCTGTCTGTGGGGCTCGTCGTGGCATCTGATCTGCGGTCCTACGGCGGCAATCTCCATTGTCCTCTACGCCACTGTCAGTCCTCTGGCTGTGCCGGCGACTCAGGACTACATCACTTTGATCCTGCTGCTGACGGTGCTGGCAGGTATTTTCCAGTGGTTGCTCGGGCTGTTGCGTTTCGGTGCGCTGGTCAATTTCGTCTCCCACTCGGTGGTGCTGGGTTTCACCTTGGGCGCAGCGGTGGTCATTGCCCTCGGGCAATTGCCGAACCTGCTGGGCCTGGACCTGCCGAACGAAGCCACGGCATTGAAGAGTTTGCTTATGCTTGCCAGCCATATCGGGGCTGTGGATAAACCTTCGCTGCTGCTGGGTTTGGGGACGCTGGCGGTGGGGATTGTCCTCAAACGTTTGCTGCCGCGCTGGCCAACCTTATTGATTACGCTGGCCCTTGGCAGCCTGTTGGTCTGGGCGTGGCCCGCGATGTTCGGGCATGTGGCGTTGGTCAGCGCCTTTGTCGGACGCCTGCCGCCGTTCACGCCGCTGTCGCTGGACCTTGAGTTGATCCTGAGGCTGCTGCCCGGTGCCGTTGCGGTGGGCATGCTCGGGCTGGTGACCAGCCTGTCCATCGCCCGCTCGCTGTCGGTCCGTTCCGGGCAACTGCTCGATGCGAATCAGGAAGTCAGGGCGCAAGGGCTTTCCAATATCGTTGGAGGTTTTTTCGCCGGATCGCTGTCAGCCGGCTCCTTTACCCGTTCCGGTCTCAGCTATGAAGCGGGTGCCTGTTCGCCCTTGGCCGGAGTGTTCTCGGCGTTGTGGGTGGCGCTGTTCGCGGTGGCCGGCGCGACACTGATCGCGCACATTCCCATTCCCGCCATGGCCGGCAGTATTCTGCTGATCGCCTGGGGCCTGGTGGACCATCGGGGTATCCGGGCGCTGTACCGCGTGAGTCGTTCCGAATTCCTGGTCATGGGTCTGACCTGCCTGGCCACGCTGCTGCTGGAATTACAAACGGCTATCTACGCTGGCGTGTTGGCTTCGCTGTTTTTCTATCTCAAGCGCACTTCGCAACCGCGGGTGCAGCATTTCCGGGAAGGTGAGGCGGACGTCTTGCGGGTGGGCGGCTCGATCTTTTTCGGCGCCAGCCATTATCTGCAAGTGCGCCTGCAACGCATGCCCGCCCAGCAGGTGATCATCGATGCCCAGCAGATCAACTTCATCGATTACTCCGGCGTCGAAATGCTCCATCAGGAAGCCCGGCGCCTGCGCGGCCAAGGGCGCAGCCTGACCTTGCGCGGGGCAAGGCCACCGGTGGTGGAGGAATTGTTGAAGCTGGAAGGACCGGAGAAATGCCCGATCCTCTTCAGGGATTGACCGCAGCGAGCTGACGGCGCAACTCCGCCAGTACCGGGGCGGTGTCCGGACGTACGCCACGCCACAGGAAAAACGCTTCGCCCGCCTGTTCCGCGAGCATGCCCAGGCCATCCATTACCACCGCTGCGCCGTGTTTTTCGGCCCAGCGGCAGAACGACGTCGGCTCCTTGCCATACATCATGTCGTAGCAGAACGTCTTGCCTGGCTCGATCAGACTTGCGGCGATCGGCGGTACATCGCCTGACAGGCTGGCGGATGTGGCATTGATGATCAGGTCCACCGGCTCACGCAACCAATCGAAACCGCTGGCCGAGACCGGGCCCAGGTCGGCGAACAGCTCAGCCAGCAATTCAGCTTTTTCCACCGTGCGATTGGCAATGATCAGCGACGACGGCGCTTCCGCCAGCAGCGGCTCCAAAGCGCCCCGTACCGCGCCGCCGGCGCCCAGCAGCAGGATGCGCTTGCCCTTGAGGCTGAACCCGGCGTTGACGGTCAGGTCGCGAACGAGTCCGGCGCCGTCGGTGTTGTCACCCAGCAGGCGGCCGTCGGCCTGTTTGCTCAAGGTGTTGACCGCCCCGGCCCGTTGCGCCCGTTCGGTCAGGCTGTCAGCCAGGCGAAAGGCGTCTTCCTTGAACGGCACGGTGACATTTGCCCCACGCCCCTCACGGAAAAATTCCCGGACGCAAGCGGCGAAATCCTCCAGCGGCGCCAGCAGCGTGGTGTAGTCCAACGCTTGCCCGGTCTGCTCGGCAAACAGGCGATGGATCAACGGCGACTTGCTGTGGCCGATCGGGTTCCCCATTACAACGTAGCGATCCATGGATCTTTTCCCCATTCAGGCCGTAGCCAGCCAATCGCGATCCTGCAGGAAATAATCGGTCAGCCGCGCTTCTTCGCTGCCCGGCTCGGCTTTCCAGTCGTAGCTCCAGCGGACCTGCGGCGGCAGTGACATCAGGATCGACTCGGTACGCCCGCCCGATTGCAAGCCGAACAGGGTGCCACGGTCATAGACCAGGTTGAACTCCACGTAGCGGCCACGGCGGAACTCTTGGAATTGCCGCTGCCTGGCGGTAAAAGGGTCGTGCTTGCGGCGCCGCACGATAGGCAGGTAGGCATCGATGTAGGCGTCGCCGATGGCACGCATGAAGGCGAAGCTGGTGTCGAAATCCCACTCGTTCAGGTCATCGAAAAACAGGCCGCCGATGCCGCGCGGCTCGTTGCGATGCTTGATGTGGAAATAGCTGTCGCACCAGGCCTTGTAGCGCGAATAGACCTCCGGGCCGAACGGCTCGCAGGCTTGCTGGGCGACGCGGTGCCAATGCACGCAATCTTCTTCCACGCCGTAGTAAGGGGTCAGGTCGAAACCGCCGCCAAACCACCAGACCGGCTCTTCGCCTTCTTTTTCGGCGATGAAAAAGCGTACGTTGGCGTGGGAGGTAGGCACGTGTGGATTGTGCGGGTGGATTACCAGCGACACGCCCAGGGCCTCGAAGCCGCGCCCGGCCAGCTCCGGCCGGTGGGCGCTGGCCGAGGGTGGGAGACCGCTGCCAAAGACGTGGGAAAAGTTGACGCCGCCCTTCTCGATGACCGTGCCGTTTTCGATCACTCGGGTGCGCCCGCCACCGCCGGCAGGCCGGGTCCAGGCGTCCTCGACGAAGCGAGTGCCACCGTCCTCAGTTTCCAGAGCGGCGCAGATGCGGTCTTGCAGGTCGAGCAGATAGGCTTTCACGGCCTCGGTGCGAGTAGTCATGACATCACCTTGATCAGGGCTACGCTGCGCGGCGTACACAGACCGCCGGCAAAATGGGCGCACAGGATACCACTGCACCCGCCCACACCACAGTTGACGAAGATCAAGCTTAGGAGTCCGATAGCAAGTTTGGTGGGAAGTCCCACGATAAGGAGAGAACGTAGATGGCCAAACGTATCCAGTTCAGCGCCCACGGCGGCCCGGACGTGCTTGAGTACGTCGAATACCAGCCGGCCGAGCCCGGTCCGCAGCAGGTTCGCGTCAGCAACAAGGCGATCGGCCTGAACTTCATCGACACCTATTATCGCAGCGGGCTTTACCCGCCACCGGCGCTGCCTTCGGGACTCGGTGCCGAGGGTGCCGGCGTGGTCGAGGCCGTCGGCGCCGACGTCACGCGCTTCAAGGTCGGTGACCGCGTGGCCTATGGCAGCGGTCCGCTGGGGGCCTACAGTGACGTGCATGTGTTGCCCGAGGCCAATCTGGTCCACTTGCCCGAATCCATCAGTTTCGAACAGGCCGCCGGGGTGATGCTCAAGGGCCTGACCGTGCAATACCTGCTGCGCCAGACCTACGAGCTCAAGGGCGGCGAAACCATCCTGTTCCATGCCGCCGCCGGTGGCGTGGGCTCGCTGGCCTGCCAATGGGCCAAGGCCCTGGGCGTTAAGCTGATCGGCACCGTCAGTTCGGCGGAAAAAGCCGCTATCGCAAAATCCCACGGCGCCTGGGAAGTGATCGACTACAGCAAGGAAAACGTCGTACAGCGTGTGTTGGAATTGACTGACGGCAAGAAGGTCCCGGTGGTGTACGACGGCGTCGGCAAGGACACCTGGCTGACCTCCCTGGATTGCACGGCTCCCCGTGGCCTGGTGGTGAGCTTCGGCAATGCCTCCGGTGCGGTGGATGGCGTCAACCTGGGGATTCTTTCGGCCAAGGGCTCGCTGTACGTCACCCGCCCGACTCTGGCGACCTACGCCAACAACGCGGAAAACCTCCAGCACATGGCCGATGAGCTCTTCGCCATGATCGCCGGCGGCAAGCTTACCGTGGATATCAACCAGCGATTCCCGCTGGCTGAGGCGGCCAAGGCGCATACCGAGTTGTCGGCGCGGCGCACGACGGGGTCGACCATTCTCCTGCCTTGATCTAGAGGTCGCTAAAGAACCTGTGGGAGCGAGCCTGCTCGCGAAAGCGGTCTATCAGCCAACATTGATGCTGGCTGACTTGACGCCTTCGCG
>NZ_JBHFJB010000048.1:0-102 GCF_057334555.1 Pseudomonas sp. AGC41 | reverse complement strand
TTCGCGAGCAGGCTCGCTTGTATGGTAAGACTTGAAGGGAGGAGGAGGGACAAGGCTCGATTCTGACTGTTCGCGCAGTACAGACCGTGGGAGATTTCACCC
>NZ_JBHFJB010000047.1:21595-22817 GCF_057334555.1 Pseudomonas sp. AGC41 | reverse complement strand
GCTACGCAGTCCAGCGGGAGCAAGCTCCCTCGCCACGGTGGTCCTGCAAGTATCTGGAGCCTGAGGTCTCTGAGATTCTGCAGGTATCTGAAATCCCCATAGTTGCTATCGACGCCAGCGCCGTTCTCGTTGCGCTGCGCTCTCTCTAATCTGCCCACCAACGCGATCGATGACGATCCCGGCAGACCAAAACACCCCTTATGGAGAGAGCAACGATGAACACCTTCAACCGCACCCTGGCTGTCGCAACCCTGGCCCTGGCCACCCTCGGCGCCGAGGCGGCGACGCCCGTACAAGCCGGTGCCCCGGCCTCGGCCGTCGGCAGCGTGGTGCAGTCGTCCAGCTACATCACCACCAAGGATGGCGTCCAGCTCTACTACAAGGATTGGGGCCCGCGTAACGGCCAGGTCGTCACCTTCAGCCACGGCTGGCCGCTGGATTCCGACAGCTGGGAAGGCCAGATGATGTTCCTCGCCTCCAAGGGCTACCGCGTGATTGCCCACGACCGTCGCGGCCATGGTCGCTCCAGCCAGCCGTGGGAAGGCAACGACATGGACCACTACGCCGACGACCTGGCGGCAGTCATCGAAGCGCTGGACCTGAAGGACGTGACCCTGGTCGGCTTCTCGACGGGGGGCGGCGAAGTGGCGCGTTACATCGGTCGCCACGGCACCGGTCGAGTCAAGAAAGCCGTGCTGGTGTCCTCGGTGCCGCCGCTGATGCTCAAGACCGACACCAACCCCGGCGGCTTGC
Organism: Pseudomonas sp. AGC41; assembly: GCF_057334555.1. NCBI lineage: Bacteria > Pseudomonadati > Pseudomonadota > Gammaproteobacteria > Pseudomonadales > Pseudomonadaceae > Pseudomonas > Pseudomonas sp. AGC41. The sequence goes on along the minus strand of NZ_JBHFJB010000047.1, from coordinate 22,064 downwards.
CACTCGAAGTCTTCGACGGCTTGCGCAAGGCGTCCCTGGAGAACCGTTCGCAGCTGTACCTGGACATCGCTTCCGGCCCGTTCTATGGCTACAACCGCAAGGGTGCCAAGCCATCCCAAGGCTTGATCCAGTCGTTCTGGGCGCAAGGCATGCAAGGCGGCAGCAAGAACACCTATGAGTCGATCGCGGCATTCTCGGCGACCGATTTCCGCGGCGACCTGAAAAAATTCGACGTGCCGACGCTGGTGATCCACGGTGACGACGACCAGATCGTGCCCATCGATGCCTCAGGCCGGGCTTCGGCGGCGCTGATCAAGGGCGCTCGACTGATCGTCTACCCAGGCGCGCCGCACGGCTTGACCGAGACGCACAAGGATCGTTTGAATCAGGATCTGCTGACTTTCCTCAAGGAATAAACCCCGGATAACGATCGCGGACAATCGGGTGGGAGATAACCTGTGGGAGGGGG
>NZ_JBHFJB010000047.1:15895-21548 GCF_057334555.1 Pseudomonas sp. AGC41 | reverse complement strand
GGCTCGCTCCCACATTCATCCACTCAATCATGCATTTGTGCTCAAAGCCCTTCTCCGGAAGGGCTTTGACGTTGGAGCGCCGCCTCCACCGCAGCCTTGTCGATGACCGACCACACGCGAACGATTTTTCCGCCATCGAAGGCGTAGAACACATTCTCGGCAAAGCGAATCCGCCGGCCATCGGTCTCAAGCCCGAGAAACAGGCCGCGCGGCGAGCAATCGAACAGCAGCCGGGCCGCGACATTCGGCGGTTCGACCACCAACAGATCGATATTAAAACGCAAGTCCGCAATGGTCCTCACGTCGTTCTCCAGCATCGCCCGATAGCCCGCCAGGCCCACCGGCTTGCCGTTGTATTGCACGCTATCGTCGACAAAGCTCCCCAGCTCCTGCCAGCGACGGTCATTCAGGCAGTCGATGTAATTGCGGTATTGCTCGGCCAGGTCCATGTCCGTGTCCTCGGTTACCAGGGCGTATTTGGAGGACCGCACCGGGAGACCAAGGTTCTGGTTCGCACCCTACCCCTCAAACCGCCCCGTACCCTCGCGATCATGTTCATAGCGCCGTGAGAGTGGAAACGCTGGCAACCAGGATTCGCGGCGTGCGGTCCAGCTTTCGTAGGTGGGCATCAGTTGGTCGGGCGCATCCAGTGTACCCAGGTTGACTTCGACCTCGTCGCCGCTGCGGGCGAAGACGGACGAGCCGCAGTGGGGGCAGAAAAAACGTCCGGCATAATCCCGGGTTTCGCCGCTGACGGTCACCGCGTCCTCGGGGAACACGGCGGCGGCGAAAAACAGTGCGCCATGGTGCTTGCGGCAATCCAGGCAGTGGCACAGGCCAACCCGGTAGGGGCGCCCCGAAGCTTCAATGCGCACGTTGCCGCACAGGCAACCGCCAGTGAATCGGTCCATCGTCGATCTCCTCTGCATTCGAGAGAGTTTTCATGACACAGGCCGATCAATAATAGGCGCATGTTGCGCCATCAACTCCACCACCCAGTCGATGAATACCCGCAGTTTCGCGCTGATGTGCCGGTTCGGCGGGTAAGCCACGTAAAGCGGCATCGACTCCAGGCGCCAGCCTTCGAACAGCGGCACCAGCGCGCCTTGCGCCTCGTGGGGGCGGGACATGTACTGGGGCAGCCACAACACGCCCAGCCCCGCCAGGCCAGCTGCGAGGTAAGCGTTGCCATCGTCGACGGCGAGCACATGACGGCCCTTGATATGAAGGTATTCGTCATCCTTGTGCATGGCATAAGGCAGGGCCTTGCCGGTGCGCGCCCACAGGAAACCGACGATGCGGTGCGCAGAATCCTCCAGTTCCCGGGGATGAATGGGGGTGCCCTCGCGCGCCAGGTAACTCGGCGCCGCAAAGACGCCCAGGGCCAGGTCGCCGACGCGCCGGGCAATCAGCGACTGATCTGTCAGTTCACCGCCGCGCACCACGCAATCGACGTTTTCGTCGAGCATGTCGACGATGCGATCGCTGACGCCCAAGTCGATCTGGATGTCCGGGTATCGCTGAAAGAAACCCGGCAATGCCGGGACCAGGATCATTGCGGCCAGCGGACTCGGCACGTCCACCCGCAACCGTCCACGAGGCAGCGCCTGGGCAGTGGACAGGCTGGTTTCGGCGTCGTCCAGATCAGCCAGCAGGCGCATCGCCCGCTCGTAGAAAACCGCGCCGTCCGCGGTGACATTGACCTTGCGGGTGGTGCGGTTGAGCAGCCTGACGCGCAGCCGCGCCTCCAGCTGCTGTACCAGCTGGGTCACGGTGGTCTTGCTCATGTGCAGGGTCTCGGCGGCCTTGGTGAAGCTGCCCGCCTCCACGACACGTACGAACGCCTGCATCGCATCGAAACGATCCATGGGTGCCTCTGATTGTTTGGATTCTACAAACAGTGATCGCCAAGGTTGCTCGTTTATCGCCTGGACACAAGCCCCTAAAGTGACTTCATCGAAGATTTCCCGCCGCTTGCGGCTCATTTGATGGAGACACCCATGACACAGCGCGACGTTGTTTTCCCGCCCGGCCGCCAGGCTCTCTACGAGCGCAACCGTTACTCGCCGGCGATTCGTTCCAATGGTTTCCTGTTCGTCTCCGGGCAGGTCGGCAGTACCGAGGACGGTTCACCGGAGCCGCACCTGGAGGATCAGGTCCGGCGTGCGTTCAACAATCTGAAGGCAATCCTGGCGGCTGCCGATTGCAGCTTTGACGATGTGGTTGACGTGACGGTCTTCATGGTCGATCCGCAGTCGATATTCGAGCGAGTCTGGAGCGTCGTGCCGGAATTCTGGGGCAACGCGCCGCACCCGACGCTGACGGCGGTGGGTGTGACGTGGCTGTATGGTTTTCAGTTCGAGATCAAGGTGATTGCCCGGTTGCCGGAAACCACCGGGAGCTGACTTTGGTGTCAGCTCTGCTGCCGCTTTCGCGAGCAGGCTCGCTCCCACAAGGAATGGGGTTATCGGAAAATCGAAGTCACACCCAAACCCAATGTGGGAGCGAGCCTGCTCGCGAAGGCGGCGGTACATCCAACACCTCTGCAAGCTGTGCCGCCGTCAGCCCCTCACCGCCGCCTCAATCGCCGCGATATCGATCCGGGTCATGTTCATCATGGCTTCGAAGGCGCGCCTGGCGGCGGCTTTGTCGGAACTGGTGACCGCTTCGAGCAGCACCCGCGGGCTGATCTGCCACGACACGCCCCACTTGTCCTTGCACCATCCGCAGGCGCTCGCCTGGCCGCCGTTGTCGATGATCGCGTTCCACAAACGGTCGGTTTCGGCCTGGTCATCGGTGGCCACCTGGAAAGAAAACGCTTCGTTGTGCTGGAACATCGCCCCGCCGTTCAAACCGATACAGGGGATGCCGATCACGGTGAAATCCACGGTGAGCACGTCACCCTCCTGGCCCGCCGGGTAGTCGCCGGGCGCATGATGGATGGCGTTCACCGCACTGTCGGGAAAGGTGTCCGCGTAGAACTGCGCAGCTTCCTGAGCGGTGCCGTCATACCAGAGACAGATCCTGTTCTTGTTGTTCATCCGGATTCTCCGAAAGGGGCTGGACCATGAAGTCTAGCAGCCCCTCCAGAGCTGAATGAGCAGGCCTCAGGTAAACAGATCGACGCCCAGCTGGAACGCGACCCACAACGCCAGCCCGGTGGCAAACACCAGCGCGATGTTCTCGAACAGATTGTTGCGGTATTCCTTGCTCAGCAGCGACTTCTGGTTGGACATGATCAACAGGCCCAGGGAGATCACCGGCAAGCCGATGATGTTCAGGGCGTTGACACCGATGGTCAGGGTCACGAAGTCCGGCATGCCGGGCAACGACCAGATCAGCGGCGTCACCAGGATGAACAGCATGAACCATTTGTGCATCGGGTCACGGTGGAACTCTTTGCCATAGCGCTCGCGACGCTCGGGGCGTACGTGCTGGAAGGCGTCGGTGATGAGCATCGGGAACGCCGTGGTCTTGCCGGAAATGCTGGCGAACAGCGTGGCGAAGACACCGATGAAGAACACATACCAGCCAATCGGGCCAAAGAAGATTTCCAGGGCCTTGCCCAGGTCGCCCAGGGTTTTGACTTCGATGCCGTTGGGCCGCAGGATTTCCGCGCCGACGATCCAGATCGCCAGGTTGATAATGATCCCGACAAACACCGCGAACAGCAGGTCGTTGCGCTGGATGCGCTTGTGCTCAGGACCGACCCAGCCCTTCTGGCGCATGACATAGGGATGAACGAAGTTGGCGATGGAACCCGCCACCGCGCCGATCACCGAGACCGCCACCAGCAGCGCACCGTGTACGCCTTCATCCGGCGGAATGCTGAAGCCGATGGTGCCTTTGACGATACCGGCGACATCCGGGCCGGACATCACCGCCAGGGCCAGGAACGCCAGCGTCATGATCGCCAACAGCGCCTTCATCACGCCTTCGATCATCGAATAGATATTGCGCCCGACCAGCATCCATACCGCCAACACCACCGCCACCGAACAGAGCAGCGGATAATCGGTCTTGAGCAGCATCGCCAAGGCCTCGCCGGCGCCCTTGATCATGTAGGCATTCATCAAGTGCCCCATGAGCAGCGCATACACCAGCAGGAACCAGGCAAAGAACGGATTGAGTTGTGCGTAGCCCTGCAGGATGGTCATGCCCTGGTTATTGCAGAGCTGGAAGCGCGCGATGATGTTGACGATCAGGTAGCGCAGCAGCAGAGACACCGCCAGCACCCACATCATGGCGTAGCCGTAGTTGGCACCGGCCACGGAAGAGGTGATGAGGTCGCCTGCGCCCAGCCAGGAAAGAACCGCGATGATGCCCGGGCCTAGTAGCTTCAACAATCGTACAAAGCGGCTTTGCGCGGGGGCTGCAGCCTGCCCTTCGACGGAAGGTATGCTCGACATGGATGGAGTCTCCGTTATTTTTTTTGTGAGAACGGACACAGTCGACCATATTTCGTACGACATCGTACAACTCTAATTTATCAAGAGTATGTAAAAATGTTTCAGGGCTGCGCGGGCGGCAAACGGCCATTATTGAACCCGCCGTCAGTGGCCCTCCCCTCGTTCGCCGTTATTGATCATCCACCGGATCATGCTCGCCAGCGGCACGCGATAGTGCTGGGTGGCGCACAGGCCGGCTTGCTCGGGGTCGTACCATTCGACGTAGCGGCTGAGCAGCACATGCCGGCCATCCTCGGCGAGCCGCAACTCGACTTCGCGGCAATGCAACGCACCTTGATCAAGCGTTTTCACCCGACGATGCAGGACCAGCGCCTGGCTATTCATCTCCGGCGCCCTGTTCCTTACATTGCGGGTCGTCCTGGACGGCACCGAGTTTCCCGTCGGCGACAAAATCGGCGCGCCGTTGTGCGACCGCGTCGCGCAGCGCCACGTAGTAATCGGCCTGGGTCTGCAGTTTATCGGTGAGCGGTAGCGCCTCGGCGCGACCATCGACAACGCCGCCGACGGTCTTGATCGTGCCCAGGGTTTCGACGGTATCGCTGTTGCTGCCGAACGGGTCCACCGCGAAGCTCACCACCTTGCCGGTTGCGTCCCTCAGGTTGCCAGTGCCGAACAGTGGCAGCTCGACGATCGGCCCCGGGGCGATGTTCCAGACGCCGAAGGTCTGGCCGAAGTCGGACTCGTGACGGGCGATGCCCATCTTGCCCGACACGTCGATCAGCCCGACGATGCCCACCGTGGTGTTGATGACGAAACGGCCCAGGGTCGTGACCGAACGCTCGCCGTTGCCTTGCAGCAAATCGTTGATGAAGACCTTGGGCTCGCCGAAGTTGGCGACGAAGTTGTGCACGCCGCTCTGGAACATCTCTGGCAGTTTGCGATAGCCACGGGCGATGGGGGCCAGGGCGTAGTCGTCCACGGTGCGGTTGAAGGCGAAAATGCCGCGGTTCACCGGTTCCGCCGGATCATGCACGGCATAGGGCATATTCGCGCAGCTGCCCGGTGTTGCCGGTGGCGTGCTGCTGCAACCGCTGGCAAACGCCGCCAGCGCAACGACGATGGTGGATCGAACAAGCAGCGCGGGTCTGGCGATCGGCATACAGAATTATCTCGGCGAGGAATAAGGGGTGCATGCCAGTTGAAATCCGAACACCAAACCCGTGGTGGGGGAGCGTGCTCCCGCT
>NZ_JBHFJB010000047.1:15296-15767 GCF_057334555.1 Pseudomonas sp. AGC41 | reverse complement strand
CCCCCCCCCCGCCACAGGGTTCAGTGCATCAAGTTCATTGGCTGACATCGAGGCAATCCTGCCGCGGTTTTCTTGCCCGAAGATTTCCGCAATGTTGCGTACCGGTCGCTTTGTTTCCGGATTGAAATATATGACGCAAGCGGCGAATTGACCCTAGTATCGCCTCCTGTATCCATTGCCCGACGTGACCCCTGTGAGCCATCTCCTCCTGGTAGACGACGACCTCGAAGTCCTCGCCCTCCTGCGCAAATTCCTCGAACAACATGGCTACAGCGTCGAAGTGGCCGCCGACGGCGCCGCCCTGTGGCAAGCGGTCGGACGGCGGATGCCCGACCTGATCATCCTCGACGTCATGCTGCCGGGCGACAACGGCCTGGTGCTTTGCCAGCGACTGCGGGCCGAACATAGGGTCGGGATCATCATGCTCACCGCCATGGGCGAACTCAGCGACCGTGTCGTCGGCCTGGAAAT
>NZ_JBHFJB010000047.1:8833-15276 GCF_057334555.1 Pseudomonas sp. AGC41 | reverse complement strand
CAGCGACCGTGTCGTCGGCCTGGAAATGGGCGCCGACGACTACCTGACCAAGCCCTTCGACGCCCGTGAGCTGCTGGCCCGGGTCCGCGCGGTCCTGCGGCGCACCGGCGAAGCGAGGGGCAGCCTGGGCGATATCTCCCGGCCGGTGCTGGAATTCGAAGGCTGGCAACTGGACGTCACCCGCCGCGAGCTGCGCTCCCCCGACAAGGTCATGATTCCGCTGTCCACCGGCGAGTTCGAACTGCTGCTGGTCTTCGCCGAACATCCGCGCCGCGTCCTCAGCCGCCAGCAACTGCTGGACCTGGCCCGCGGCGAAACCTTCGACGCATTCGACCGCAGCATCGACGTGCAGGTCAGCCGCCTGCGGCGCAAATTGGAGACCGACGTCACGGGCCCGTCGATGATCCGTACCATCCGCAACAGCGGCTACCTGTTCAGCCCTCACGTGGTGAAGCGATGACCACCAAGCGCCCGAAGGTGCCGCGCCCCAGAGACACCGTGGCGCGCTGGATCGCCCTGACCACCATGGTCTCGATGCTGACGCTGCTGGCCCTCAACGAGCTGTTCAGCCTGGTGGCCGGTGCGTGGGCGCGCCCTCCCCTGATGGAAACCGGCCTGATGGACAAGGCCGCGGCGATCACGCGCATCATCGACTCGGCCGATCCCGACCAACGGCACGCCATGGCCCGGGTCGCCAGCGACCCCGGGATCAACGTGCAGTGGCTGCAACGCTATGAGGAGGCGCATCTGCCGCAGATCGGGGACCCGGAGTTCAGCGAGGGCTCGGTTTTCCTGCGTCAGCAATTGAACAGGCCCGATGCCCGGATCGAGGCCTACGAGCCCAACGACTGGCCGGCCGCTGATGACCCGGGCAGACGCTACGCGGTGATCATCGAGCTGTCCGACCATACCTGGGTCATCTTCTCCGTCGGCTCGCGCAGCTGGGGGCTGGGGGAATGGCAGCGCAACCTGATCATCATCGCGTTGATCCTGCTCTCGACCTTGATCGTCGCCCTGATTGCCACGCGGCACCTGGCAACCCCACTGGAGCGCTTCGCCGAGGGCGCACGGCGCTTCGGCGTGGACTTCCGGGCGCCGCCGATCCCGGTCGTCGGCCCCTTCGAGATCCGCCAGGCGATCCTCGCGTTCAACGCGATGCAGGCCCAGCTCAAGCATTTCGTCCAGGACCGCACGCAAATGCTCGCGGCCATCTCCCATGACCTGCGCGCACCGTTGACCCGCATGCGCCTGCGCGGGGAGTTCATCGAGGACGCCGAACAGCAATCGCGGTTGTTCCGGGACGTCGACGAAATGCAGGCGATGGTCAATGCCGCGCTGGAGTTCTTCCGCGACGAAGCGCGCCTCGAACATGCCACCGCGTTCGACCTGGCGGAGCTGCTGCACACCGTCGTCGATGATTTCAGGGATGGCGGCATCGAAGTGTCTTTCGAAGGCGCCCAGCGCCTGGTCTACGTAGGCCGCCCCATCGGGATCAAGCGCGCGCTGACCAACCTGATCGACAACGCGGTCAAATACGCCAGCGAACCGGGTGTTCAACTCAAGACCTTCATCGATCGCATCGAAATCCGCATCCAGGATCGCGGCCCGGGCATTGCGCCCGAATACCATGAGCAGGTCTTCGCACCGTTCTTTCGCATCGAGGGTTCACGTAACAAAAATACCGGTGGCGTCGGCCTGGGCCTGTCGGCCGCTCGGGCGACGGTGCTCGAGCACGGCGGCACACTGACGCTCAGGAACCGCCGGGGCGGCGGCCTGGAGGCCAGGGTCTCGCTGCCGCTCAATTGACCCGGGCAAGGCTCGCCCGGGAACAATCTCCTAAACATCACGCGCCTTCCCCGGTAGGATGTCCGGCCTTTCGACCCGGACCCAGCCGCCTGGAATTGCCCCGATGATCCTGATCGTTTACGCCCATCCCTACCCCGACCAGTCGCGGGTCAACCAGCAGATGCTCAAGCGCGCCGGCGCCAATCCGGACGTGGTCATACGCTCGCTCTACGATCTCTACCCGGATTTCGACATCGACGTCGAGGCGGAACAGCGCGCCGTCGAACAGGCACAGCTGGTCGTGCTGCAGCACCCGATGTACTGGTACAGCATGCCGCCCCTGCTCAAATTGTGGATCGACAAAGTCTTCACCCACGGCTGGGCGTACGGCAAAGGCGCCACGGCCCTGAACGGCAAAAGCCTGCTGTGGGCCGTCACCACAGGTGGCGAACACGATCATTTCCAGATGGGCGCTTACCCCGGCTTTGCCGTACTGGCCCAGCCGCTCCAGGCCACGGCGCTCTATTGCCACATGCGCTGGCTCGAACCGATGGTCGTGCATGGCGCGTTTGCCGCCGACTCCGAGGCCCAACGCGAACAGATCGAACACTATGGCGAACGCCTGGCCGCCTGGAAGGACGCTTGATATGGAAACTCACAGCCTGATCGAAATGCTCATCTACCTGGCCTCGGCGACACTGATCGTACCGATTGCCGTCCGGTTGGGCCTGGGCCCGGTGCTCGGTTATCTGCTGGCCGGGTGCGTGATCGGCCCGTGGGGGCTGAAGCTTATAACCGACGTCAAGGCCATCCTGGAATTCGCCGAAATCGGCGTCGTGCTGATGCTGTTCATCATCGGCCTTGAGCTCGACCCCAAGCGCCTGTGGGCGCTGCGCCGGATGGTATTTGGTGGCGGCGCGCTGCAGATGCTCGCTTGCGGTGCCGCCATTGCTGCGTTCTGCGCGGCGCTCGGCCTGGGCTGGACGGCGGCCTTGCTGGTCGGCCTGACCCTGAGCCTTTCGTCCACGGCCATCGCCATGCAGGCGATGAGTGAACGCAACCTGAACGCTACCGCCGTGGGCCGCAGCAGTTTTGCCGTCCTGCTGTTCCAGGACATCGCGGCCATTCCCCTGGTGGCCATGATCCCGTTGCTCTCGGCCCACGGCGACACACCTTCGGGCATGGCCCTGGCGTTGTCGATCGTCAAGATCGTCGCCGCGATCAGCGTCGTCGTGCTGCTTGGGCGCTACGTGACCCGGCCGCTGTTGCGCTTCGCCGCGCGCTCGGGCCTGCGCGAAATCTTCAGTGCCGTGGCGCTGTTCCTGGTATTCGGCTTTGGCTTTCTCCTCGAAGAAGCCGGCCTGTCGATGGCCATGGGCGCGTTCCTCGCCGGCGTGTTGCTGGCGAGTTCCGAATACCGCCATGCCCTGGAAAGCGACATCGAGCCGTTCAAGGGCTTGCTGCTGGGGCTGTTTTTCATCGGCGTCGGCATGTCGATCGACTTCGGCACGCTGATCGACGCACCGCTGAAAGTCATCACCCTGACCGTCGGGTTCATCCTGATCAAACTGCTGGTGATCAAGGCCGTCAGCCGCTTCCTCAATGTCCCCGCCGGCCAGCGTTCCTGGCAGGCGGTATTGCTCGGCCAGGGCAGCGAGTTCGCTTTCGTGGTGTTCGGTGCCGCAACGTTGGCGGGCATCCTGACCGACCAGTGGGGCAAGAGCCTGACGCTGGCGGTCGCGCTGTCGATGTGCGTGACCCCGCTACTCATCCTGCTGTTGGATCGGATCGAGTCGGCAACCAAAAAGGATAGCCAGGAATCCGACCTCGTCGACCAGCAGAACCCGCGAGTGATCATTGCCGGCTTCGGCCGTTTCGGACAGATCGCCGGACGTTTGCTGATGTCCTGCGGCGTCGAGGTAGTGGTTCTGGATCACGACCCCGACAACATCGAGACGCTGCGCAAATTCGGCGTGAAAGTGTTCTACGGCGACGCCACGCGCCTCGACCTGTTGCACGCGGCCGGTGCGGCCCAGGCGGCGGTGCTGATCAACGCGATCGATGATCAGCAAGACAACCTGACGCTGAGCCGATTGGCCCAGGAGCACTTCCCCAGGTTGAAACTGGTCGTCCGCGCGCGGGACATGGGCCACCTGATCAACCTGCGGCAGATGGGGGTCGAGGTTGCCGAGCGGGAAACCTTCGAAAGCGCGCTGGCGCTGGGTCGCCGGGCGCTGGTGCAGATGGGTGTCGGCGCTTACGAGGCGCGCGAACGCGCCGATCAGTTCCGCCGCTTGAATCTGCAGATGCTCGAAGAAATCGTCGCCCAGCCGGAAGATGACCTCACGTTCCGGCACGACGCCTACCGACGCGCCAACGCGTTGCTCACGGAAATGTTCAACGAAGACCGCGCACGGCCCGTCGACAGCTGGCCGGAACACCATCGAAACGAGACGGATAAAAGCGCCGGCTAGACGCTGATACAGCAGGTCTGAGTTCCACTCGCCACGGGGTGGGTGCCAGGCGTTTATGCGACGGTGCAGGCAGGCGGACCGCGCCTGTTAATTTGCCTGCACCAACCCGTCCAACTCGGCGAGCATCGGCGATGGGATTTTCAGCTCACTCGCCGAGAGGTTTTCCCGCAGGTGCGCCACCGACGAGGTGCCGGGTATCAGCACCACGTTGGGCGCACGTTGCAGCAGCCATGCCAGCGCAACGCACAGCGGCGACGCCTGCAGGCGCGCGGCAACGTTCGACAACGTTTCCGATTGCAGCGGCGTAAACCCACCCAGCGGGAAAAACGGCACGTAGGCGATGCCTTGGCGGCCCAGGTCAACGATGAGTTGTTCGTCGTCGCGATGGGTCAGGTTGTAGTGATTCTGCACGCAGACCACCTTGGCAATTCCCTGGGCCTCCTTGACCTGCGCCGCCGTGACGTTGCTCAGGCCCAGGTGGCGGATCAGGCCCTGGCGCTGCAGCTCGGCCAATGCGGTAAAGGACTCTTCAATCGATCCTTCAGCGGGCGCATGCACATCGCCCATGACCCGCAGATTGACCACATCCAGCACCTCGACGCCGAGGTTGCGCAGGTTATCGTGCACCGCACGGGTCAGCTCGGCGGGGCTCTGGGCTGGGTTCCATGACGCATCGGCGCCCCGAACCGCGCCGACCTTGGTCACGATGACCAGGTCGTCGGCGTAAGGGTGCAGCGCCTCGCGGATCAGTTGGTTGGTGACATGAGGCCCATAAAAATCGGCGGTATCGATGTGATTGACCCCGGCCGCCAAGGCTTCGCGCAACACGGCGATGGCCGCCGCCGGGTCTCTGGGCGGCCCGAAGACTTGCGGCCCCGCCAGTTGCATCGCGCCGTAGCCCATGCGGTTGACCGTACGATCACCCAATAAAAAAGTCCCTGCCTTGTCTGCGCTGCTCATCGCGTACCCCTTGGATTAATGTGCGTGAGCCGACTATAGGCGTTGTCCACTCCACTGATAATCAGGTGCAATCCGAACGGGCTGTACGACGGAGAGAACAATGGCGACGAACATTCAAGACTTGCTGGCCTTCGTGGCGGTGGTCAATGCGCGGGGATTTCGCGAAGGCGCACGCATCAGCGGCAAATCCGCCTCCAGCCTCAGCGACGCGGTACGCCGGATCGAAAGCCGACTCGGCGTGCGCCTGCTCAACCGCACCACCCGCAGCGTGGTGCCGACCGAGGCCGGCGCACGGTTGATGGAACGCATCGTGCCAGCCCTGGGCGAAGTCGAATCCGCGCTGGACGTGGTCAACGATTTTCGCGACCGGCCTTCCGGCACCCTCAGGTTGAACGTGCCGGTCAGCGCCGCCCGGCTGGTGCTGCCTTCGATCATCGCGCCCTTCCTGAAAAGCTACCCCGACATCCGCCTCGAAGTGGTTACCGAAGAAAGCTTTGTCGACATGCTCGCGGCCGGGTGTGATGCGGGTATTCGCTACGACGAGCGCCTCGAACAAGACATGATCGCGATCCCCATCGGCCCGCGCTTCCAACGCTTCGCGACCGCCGCCGCACCGGCGTACCTAGACGCCCGCGGCCGCCCCGAGCATCCACGCGACCTGCTGCAACACGCTTGCCTGGCCGGCAAGTTCCCCAGCGGCGCCTTGCCGCTGTGGGAGTATGAGCGTGACGGCGAAACCATCAGCGTTGAGCCGAACGGCCCATTGCTGGTACGCATTGGCGGCGCCATGGACCTGGCCGTCCAGGCCGCGGTGGATGGACTCGGGATCGTCCACCTGTTCGAGGACTGGCTACGCCCTTACCTGGACAGCGGCGCCCTCGAACCGGTACTCGAACCGTGGTGGCAGCGCTTTAGCGGACCGTTTCTCTACTATCCCGGCCGCCGCTACCTGCCCTCGCCGCTGCGGGCGTTTGTGGATTTCATCAATCAGAACCGCGACCAAGACGCTTGATTGCGGCGCCCCATCGAACATCTCCATAAACTGAACCACCGCTTTCGCGAGCAGGCTCGCTCCCACATGGGTTCCTGCGGCGTGCATGCATCCACTGAACAACCGCCGTCCACTGTGGGAGCGAGCCTGCTCGCGATGGCGGCGGCACATCCAACATTTCCATGACTGAACCACCGCTTTCGCGAGCAGGCTCGCTCCCACATGGGTTCCTG
>NZ_JBHFJB010000047.1:0-8770 GCF_057334555.1 Pseudomonas sp. AGC41 | reverse complement strand
CTGTGGGAGCGAGCCTGCTCGCGAAGGCGGCGGCACATTCAACATCGCTCAGAGCACCTTGACCGCCCGCCCGATAAATTGCACTGGACCAGTGGGCGCGCCGGTTTTCGAGCCGCCGGTATTTTCCAGGGTCAGCTCGAAGAGCTGGTTGGGCTCCAGCGGCGGCAGCCGATCCAACGGTACGGAGAGCGTCTTCCCGGGCTTGACCAACCCCAGCGACACCGGCCCCTGCCAGCCATCGCCCTTGGTCCAGAACTCCAATGCCTTGTCGGCCGGCACTTGCGCTACGCCGAGGGGGATCAGTTGAATCTCGCTCGGGTTGCTCGCCTGTACCACCCAGCCAGGCGCCTGGTTCTGCGGCGCCACCAAGACCACCAGAAAGCTTGGCGATTCGACGGTGGGCTGGGTCCACAACAAGGCGCAAAGCGCCAGCGTCGTTACCAGCCCCGCCCCTGCCAGCCCGCGCCACAGCGCAACAAGGTTCCACCAGGAATCACGCCCCTGCACCGAGGGCGAACGCTTGCGGACCTTGACGCTGCGCTCGATACGCGTCCAGAGCGCCGGCGCGGGTTGGCGTGGTTCGGCCAGCTCGATCAAATCGAACAGACGCGACTCCCAGGCATCGACAGCCTCGCGCAATCTGCGGTCGTTGCCGAGCCGTCGCTGCACCTCGGCACGCTCCGTGGCCGGTAGCGTACCCAGTACATATTCTCCCGCCAGTTCGTCGAGATCAGCCGGGTCTTCGTTCCGTGGGTCGCCGCTCATGACATGCACGCTCGCAATGCTGTCAGGCTGCGTTTGATCCAGGCTTTGACGGTGCCCAGCGGCGCCCCGAGTTTTACGGCGATCTGCGAATGGGAATAGCCGTCCACGTAAGCGTGCAGGATACAGTTGCGCCGCGCCGGCTCCAGTTGCTCAAGGCAGCGGTAGATGCGCCCCGTACGGGCTCCATACTCGAAGGCATCGGTTTCGGCTGTTTCTTGCAGCGACAACGCGTCATGCAGGACCGTTTCATGGTCCTCGCCGACTTGCACCTCGCGCGCACCATCGCGGACAAAATTCAGCGCCAGGTGCCGAGTCACGCTGAATATCCAGCCACGGGCGGAGCCACGCGCAGGATCGAAGCGCGACGCACGGGTCCAGATCCGGATGAACGCGTCATGGACAATATCCTCAGCCAACGCGTCGTCCCCGGCAATGCGCCTGGCCACGCCGAGCAAACGGCTGCTTTCTTGCTCATACAAATCTCTCAATGCCTGCTGCTCGCCTCGGGCGCACGCCATCAGACAAGCTTCATAGTTGAAAACGGGCTCGGGCAGGGACAAGGTTTTGCGCCAATGAAAAGAAATCAAAAACCCCAGCCGAAGGACTGGGGCGCATCGAAACAGCGTAGCCGACTTTAAACCTACGATCGTCCGGACATCACTTGGCGGCCCAAAAAATGTAATCGGCCTGGTATTTGACGATTTCGCGCATGCCTTTGTTGGCTGTGTCGCACGCTTTCGTCGGCGCTACGCCTCCTCGGGTGGCGACACGCTGGATGTAACTGACACCGCTCATCGAACCCTTGCCCTCGGCCGGGTTGGCCTTGACCAGTTGAAACGGGAGGTTGCCCGGGCTGGATGCGGCGACCGCCAGTTGCGTGCCGGTAACCTTGGAACCGTCCTGGGCCTGCCAGGTCGCCGGCGGGCCGAAATAGCTCCCCACTCGGGTGCCACTTCGGTCGTTGAGCACCGCCTTGGGGCCGATGAAGGTCCACTCGGTCTGGCCGGCCGCATTGGCCTTGTCACGGCACTCGTAAGTGATCTCGCCCACCCCGACGGTTTGCATCGTGACCTTGTGGCCCTCCGGCACCTGGATGCTTTCAGGCAGGTCAGCTTGTGCATAGGCCGTCGACAGGCCGGAAATGGCGAAGGTAGTGCCGATGATGCAGAGCAATCGTTGGGTGTTCATCAAGTCTCTCCGGGAAGGTAAACAGCTGACAGCCCAAAGGCTGTCCATGTACTACCCGTGGAAAGACAATCCGGATGCAGCGCGTTGAAAATAAATTGCTAACGCTTGCCCAATTCCAGCCCCTGCGCCTGCCACAACGTCTGGAATGGGCCTTGACGCTGGCGCAGTTCATCGGGTGAGCCGTCTTCGATGATTCTTCCACTCTGCAAGACCAGGATCCGGTCGAACCGCGCGACCGTCGACAACCGATGCGCCACTGCCAGCACGGTGCGACCGCGCATCAGGTCGTCCAGGGCCATTTGCACCTTGGCTTCGGATTCCGAATCCAGTGCCGAAGTGGCTTCGTCGAGGATCAGGATCGGTGCGTTCTTGAGGAACGCCCGTGCCAGCCCGAGGCGCTGGCGCTGGCCGCCCGAGAGCATCACGCCGCGCTCGCCGACCAAAGTGTTGAAGCCCTCCGGCAGGTCGCGGATGAATTCTTCGCAATAGGCATGGCGGGCCGCGTCGATCACCTGTTCCTCGGTGGCATCGGGCTGGCCATAGGCGATGTTTTCGTAGATGGTGCGATTGAACAGCGCCGGCTCCTGAGGCACCACGGCGATCTGGCTGCGCAGGCTGTCCTGGCTGACCGAGCGCACGTCGCGGCCATCGATCAGGATCACCCCGCTGCGCACATCGTCCAGGCGCTGGACCAGGCTGACCAATGTCGACTTGCCCGCGCCCGACGGCCCGACGATGCCGACTTTCTGGCCGGCCGGAATATCCAGGGACAGATGCCTGATCGCGCCGCGCCCGTCGGCATAGCTGTAGCTGACGTCGATAAAACGGATATTGCCGCGCCCGGGTTCCAGTTCCGCCGGGGTATCGCTGAGTGCGTGTGGCTGGACGATGATGCGCAACGTCTCGGCAATCACGCCCATCTGCTGCGAGGTGTCCACCAGGGCCAGCGCCAGGTCGCGGGAACCATGCAGGATGCGAAACGATAACGCGCTGACCATCACCACATCGCCCGGAGTAATCTGCCCGTCCTGCCACAACAATATCGACCAGCCGAGCATACCGCCGGCCATGATCGACAAGCAGATGTCGTGCAGGACCCGGGCTTTTTCCAGGTAGATCCAGCTGCGGCGCTGGGCCTTGGCCTCGACGCCGATTGCCTGTTCGAGCCGGCGCCGTTCGCGGTGCCGGGCGGAGAATGCCTTGATGGTCCAGACGTTGGAAACCTGGTCGACCAACTCGCCACCGACGCGTGCGGCCTGGGAAGCGAAATCGATGTGCCGGCTGCGGCCCCGTAGCCCCATCACGGTGATCAGCGAAGCCACCACGATCACCGCGCCGATCAAGGCGATCCCCATGGAAAGTCGCACAGTGAACAGCACCACCACCGCACCGATGAAGTCGACGCAAGGGGGAATGATTTTCCAGGCCAGGCCACCGTAGATGGAACCCGCTGCCGCGCCCGCCGAGGAGATCCGGTTGGCCAGGGCGCCGGCGAAATGCTCGGAGAAATAGCGCATCGGGTGTCCGGTCAGGTGATTGAACAGGTCGATCCGCAGGTCCGCGCAACTGGCGACCACCGTCCGACACCCCAGGTAGCCGCCGGAACGCCAGAACAGGTTTTCCACCACAATCAGCGCGATGAACACCGTGAACGGCAGCCAAACCTGCCCGCCCGCCTCCCTGCCCTGGGCCATCGCGTCGACCAGCAGCTTCATGCCGAACTGCACCGCCACGGCGCAACTGGCGGCGCCGACAATCAGCACAAACAATGTCGCGAAATGCCACGGCCTGAGGGTGACGTATCGCCACAAAAAGGCGATGGCGGTATTCGGCAACGGCGCGCCATGGGACTGATGGCTATTCATGGCATCTGCACCGTGGCCACGGACGAGGCAAACCGCGCCTGCAGCGCCTGCATCGCCATCGACAACGGATGGAAAGACGCGCGGCTGCCCTCGTTGTCGGCATAGCCAAACACGCCCGTGGGGCAGTAGCGATCATCGTCCCAACCGGGGTAATCGAGAAACGGGTACCAGCACATGCCCGCCATGGGAATACCGCGCTCCATCGCCAGCGCCAACTGCTCACCAACATAGTCCAACCAGGGCACCCGAGCGGTGTCTTCAGCGCCCGTTTCAGAGAGCAGAAGCGGCCTTCGATAACGCTGGTGGACTTCACTGAGCATGCCCACCAATGGCCGATAATCCGCGCTGCCCGGCTCGATCCGATGGCCGTGCAGGAACCACTGGTTATGCGGATAGAAATTGACGCCGAGAATATCCAGGTACTCCTCGCGCCCGCCCAACCCCGGCCAACTTCTGCCGGTGAGCAGGTCCCACGCCTCGAACTGCGATAACCGATAAGCCTCCGCGGCCTCGATATCCTCGGCTCGCCGCGATAAGGACCGCACGTTGATCAGTGGGTCGCATTGGACAAATCGCGCGGCGGGCGTCACCTCGCGAATCGCCTCGATCGCCGCGATACTCGCGCGCACCAACTGGTGCTTGAGCTCCATGCCCCGTTGCCGGGCGGTGGGGTTGAAGTAGCCGACGTCGCCGCCGGCCCAGCTCCAGAAAGAGATCTCGTTGATCGGCGAGTAGAACGCCGTTTCGACGCCCTCCTCGCGCATCAGCCGCGCCACCGCACCGGCAAAGCGAGCAAACCGCTCGACGAAGGCCGGGCGCCAGATGTCCAGGTCGTCGGGGTAGCCGTAATGACACAGGTCCCACACCACTTGCACATCGCAGCGCTGGGCAGCGCGCAGCATCGGCAGGAAACTGCTCCAGTCATAACGACCCGGCTGCTGCTCGATCAGATGCCAACGCAAGCCATCCCTGGCGCAGCGAATGCCCAGTTCGGCGAGCCGGCGGTAATCCTGCTCCGCCCAACGGTCATGGCGAGTCGCGGCGAGCATGTCCAGCCGACGCCCATCGGCACGGCGTTGGGTGGAACATTCGTAGCCGGCCATCACAAAACTGTTGAAGATCCTCTCCTGCACGCTGCTGCCTCCCTGTGTCTGGATGAAGCCGGGATCACCCCGGCTCGACCTCATGCGCCCTGGTCTCTATCCCTTCGCCCTCGGCGATGCGCTGATACAGCGCCAGCGCCTGGCCGACCACCTGATCCATGTTGTAGTACTTGTACGTGCCGAGCCGACCGAGAAAAGTCACCCCGGCTGTTTCGTCGGCCAGGGCCTTGTAGCGCTTGTACAACTCGGCGTTTTCCGGGCGCGGAACCGGGTAGTAAGGGTCGCCATCGGCGCAGGGAAACTCGTAGCTGATGCTGGTGCGCGGATGCTCCTGCCCGGTGAGGTGCTTGTACTCGGTGATTCGCGTATAGGGCACGCGCTCGTCCGGGTAGTTGACCACCGCCACCGGCTGGAACTGCGGCGCGTCCAGCGTTTCATGCTGAAAGCGCAACGAGCGATACGGCAGATGGCCGAAGCAGTAGTCAAAGTACTCATCGATCGGCCCGCAGTAGACCAGTTGCCGATAAGGGATGCGCTGGCGAACCTCCTTGAAATCGGTGGCCAGCAAGATATCGATGTTCGGATGGTCGAGCATGCGCTCGAACATCCGCGTATAGCCGTGCAACGGCATCATCTGGAACTGGTCGGTGAAATACCGATCGTCGGTGTTGGTCCGTGTCGGCACCCGCGAGGTCACCGACTTGTCCAGCTGCGAAGGGTCCAGGCCCCACTGCTTGCGGGTGTAGCCACGAAAGAATTTCTCGTAGAGCTCGCGGCCGATCTGGTTGATGACCACGTCTTCCGAGGTCCGGATCGACTCGACCGGCTCCGCCCGCTGCGCGAGGAAGGCCTCGGCCTGCGCTTCATCCATCGACAAGCCGAACAGCGTGTTGAGCGTCGTCAGGTTGATGGGAATCGGCACCCGGTGCTCGTCGACCTGGGCCAGCACTCGATGCTCGTACGGGCGCCATTCGGTGAACCGCGACAGGTAATCGACAATGCGCTGGGCATTGGTGTGGAAGATGTGCGGCCCGTAGCGATGCACCAACACGCCCGCCTCGTCCAGGTGATCGTATGCATTGCCGCCGATGTGATCACGCCGATCTAGCAGCAGCACGCGCTTGCCCAAACCTTCGGCCAGCCGCTCGGCCAGCACGCTGCCGGCGAAACCGGCGCCAACGATGAGGTAGTCGTACGGCGCGTCGCCCTGGGCGTTATCAAGGGAATCGAGGGTTATCGTTGGCATTCGATCTGCTCCTTCATCTGCGCGCAGGTCTTGTCCCAGGACATGCCATCCAGCGCTTTGTCGGCGTACTGCGCTATGACCCCTGGCTGGGTCCGCAGATCCAGTGCGGCCTGGATCGCGTCGATGAACCCCTGGGGTGAATCGGCGATCGCGACTACGCCACTCTCGCCGTAGCCGTTGACGACATCGCGGATCGGCGTGGACACCACCGGGCATCCGCCCGCCAGGTATTCGGGCGTCTTGGTGGGGCTGATAAAGCGAGTGGATTCGTTCAGGGCGAACGGCATCAACGCCACGTCCCAGCCCGCCAGGTACGCCGGCAACTCTTCATATTGCTTGGCGCCCAGATAGTGAATATTCGCCAGGCGCGGCAACGTCTGCGGATCGATCTTCACCACTGGTCCGATCAGTACGATGTTCCACTCCGGGCGCTGCGTCGCCAGTTCCCGGACCAGCTCGATATCGAAACGCTCATCGATGACGCCGAAGAAACCCAGGCGCGGATGGCCGATCTCGGCCTGGTCCGCCGGGTCGGGAATCGGCTGCCTGGCCGCGGCAAAGTGCGTGATATCAACGCTGCTGGGCATGGCGTGGACGTTATCGTGATGCTCGCGCTTGGCCTCCCAGAGGCTGTATCCACCGGTGAATACTACATCGGCCTTGGCCATCAACCGCCGCTCCATGTCGATCAACGCGGGCGGCGCAAACTTGAAGGCCGAGAGTTCGTCCATGCAATCGAAAATCACCACATTGGCCTCCAGGTGATCGGTGAAGGCCTGGCTCATGGGCGTGAGGTACCAGAGCATCAACTCACTCGGCCAGTGCTCCGCCAGCCAGGCATCAAGCAACTCGCGCTGGGTGTCGATCACCTGGGTTTCGTCCAGCCCCTCGGGGAGCCTGGGCACCAGCACTGTGACGCCGTCGGCTACTGCATAGGTTTCCAGGTGCGCGGCCTGCCGGCCTTCGAATATCGGCTCTTCGAAAAACAGTACGTCGTAGTCCCTGGCCAATCGCGACATCACGTGTTGGGGCCGCTGATAGACAAAGCCCCAGCGCAGGTGTGACAGGCACAACAGCGTAGGTCGCAAGCCCGTGGCGGGCGCGACGCTGTGGTCGGGATGAAGTCGTTCTTGCTGATTCATGTGACGTTCCTTTTCTGAAGATCGATGTCTGAAGATCGATGCTGGGCCTACCGCGATCTGGCGCTACCGCGCCTGGCAAACAAGGCCTGGAAACTCCTCTCACGCCTGGCCTTGTGGACGTTGGAGAAAGCCGGTTCCGATGCCGTTCCAAAACTTCTTCCAGCCAGCCGACAAAGTGCATGTGCCAGTCAGTCAACTGCTCTGAACTCCTGACATCCGCCACCACACTCAACAGAACAGGCTGATGTCTCCAACGCGCACCACTGCCGAAAGAGACCGCCGGACAACGCCGAGTGTCTCGCCCAAGAGACACCCGGACAGGGATAACCGAGGGGGAATGAATGATGATTCTGGTGACAGGTGGTGCGGGTTATATCGGCGCCCATGTGGCGGTCGAGCTGATGAACCGGGGCGACGAGGTGGTGATTCTCGACAACTTGTGCAACAGCTCCCGGGCGACAGTGCAGCGCATTTCGGACGTGACGGGGCGGGAGCCGGTTTTTGTTCATGCCGACGTGAGAAACCGTCGCGCACTGGACAAGGTATTCAAGGAGTACCCCATCGAGGCCGTCGTCCACTGCGCTGGGCTCAAGGCCGTGGGTGAAAGCGTGCGTGAGCCGCTGAGGTATTTCGACACGAATGTCAGCGGCAGCGTCACGCTGTGCCAGGCGATGGCCGAAGCTGGCGTGTTCAACCTGGTGTTCAGTTCATCGGCGACGGTCTACGGCGATTGTGCCCAGATGCCCATCGCCGAAACCTGCCCGACCGGGCAGCCGACCAACCCGTACGGCCAGTCGAAACTGATGGCCGAACACGTCATGCGTAGCACTGCGGCCTCCGACGCCCGCTGGTCGATCGGCTTGCTGCGCTACTTCAATCCCATCGGCGCGCATTGTTCAGGCCTGTTGGGCGAAACGCCGACGCAGACTCCCAATAACCTGTTGCCGTACCTGTTGCAGGTGGCCAACGGCGAGCGTGAGGTGCTGCGGATTTTCGGCTCCGACTACCCGACGCCGGATGGCACCGGGATCAGGGATTATGTACATGTGGTGGATTTGGCCGAAGGGCATTTACGGGCTTTGGCGTTCCTGCGGGAACAAACGGGTGTGCATGTCTGGAACCTGGGCACCGGGCGTGGTTATTCGGTGCTGGAGGTGGTCAGTGCTTTCGAACGGGTGACCGGGGCGACCGTGCCGCTGGCTTTTGAAGCGCGTCGTCCGGGGGACATCGCGCGTTGCTGGGCGGATCCGAGCAAGGCGGCCGAGCAGTTGGGCTGGACAGCTCGTCATGGGCTTGAGCGCATGTTGGAGGATGCCTGGCGCTGGCAGCGCCTGAATTTTCCTCGGGTCGAACCGCGGGAAGTGGTTTTGCGGAGTATCGAGCAGGGATGATCGCTGGCTCGCTCCCACATGATTTTGCGGAGTGTCCGAAATCTGGCGTCCGCCGCAGACCAAAATGTGG
>NZ_JBHFJB010000046.1:74381-82421 GCF_057334555.1 Pseudomonas sp. AGC41 | reverse complement strand
AGACAGACCGCTATCGCGAGCAAGCTCGCTCCCACAAGTTGATCCAGGTGATCTCGCGACTCAGAAGAAGTTGTATTGAATACCCACCCGCAAGCGCAACTGCCGATCACTGTCGACCGAGTTGACCTTGATGTCACCGACCTCAAAGAACGGTGCCCACCGCTTATCCCATTTGTACTTGACCACGGCATTCTGCTCATAGTCGTCAGTACCGCCGTTGTAACGAATGTAATCGGCATCGAAATAAGTCAGTTGGTATTCATAGGCCCACGGCCCCTGGTTCGCGTAGTTGATGTAAACGTCGTAGCGATGGATCGTCTGGTCGTCCTGGCCATTGTCCGGCACGTCGCGATCGACCCTGTCGCGGTCCAGCTTGCTGACGTCGTAGCGATAGCGACCGGCGATGCTCAGTTCCTTGGTGATTTTGTAGCCCAGGCGCATGCCCATCTTGTAGGTGGTGGATTCCTCGTCGCTTTCCATGGCGAACGAAGGCGTCAGCGTCCAGCGATCATCGATCTTGTGCTGGTAGTTGACAGTAAATTCATGGCCGCTGCCGACGGTGTTGTCGAAGGCGACATCTTCCCGATCCCCGGCGGTCTTGTATTTGAGTTCGCCTTCCAGGCCCACACCGTTATCCAGCCTGATGCCGAATTTGGCGCGGTCGGCGTGCATGCGAGTCTTTTCGGCGTATTGATGGCGAACGTTGATGTAACCGGTATCGGCCTGAACGACAACCGAAGTGAACAATGAAGCGATCGACAAAGCGGTGAGTATCTTTTTCATGTTTTTTATTCTTGTTGGTTGAAATCAATAGTTGGGTTGAACGCCAAATCGCAGGCGAGCGCGTGCGCGCATTGAAACTTGCGGTTCAACGTGTGCTGCGGTTCAAACAGTTACAACGGTTGGGTTACTTCATACGGCGATAGGTATTCGCTGTATGTCGCGACTGGCTTGCACCAGCAAACGTGTGTACTCGTGGGCGGCGCCATCGCTCGTCAGCAGTTGGCTGTCGAGGGTTTCCACCACCCGGCCCTGTTGCATCACCGCCAGCCGGTCACACAAGTGCGCAACGACGGCCAGGTCATGGGTCACCATCAAGTAGGTCAGCCCTTCCTGACGACGCAGATCAGCCAGCAGGTTGAGAATTTCCGCTTGCACCGAGACGTCCAGTGCCGAGGTTGGCTCGTCCAGCAGTAACACCCGCGGCCGCAGGATCAGCGCCCGGGCAATCGCCACGCGCTGGCGCTGGCCGCCGGACAACTGATGCGGATAACGAAAGCGGAAGCTGTCGTTCAAGCCGACCTTGCGCAGGATCTCGCTGACCTTTTGCCCGCGCCCGGTGATGCCGTGGATACGCAGTGGTTCCTGCAGCGCGGCGTCGATGGTGTAGCGCGGATGCAGCGATGCGTACGGGTCCTGGAAAACCATCTGCACAGTGCGGTAGTGGTCCAGCGGCAGCTTGCGCGTCACCGCCCTTGCGGCGATCTGCAACCGTCCCGTCCAATGCTGGTACTGTCCGGCCAGGCAACGCAGCACGGTGGTCTTGCCCGAACCGGACTCTCCCACCAGGCCGAATGCCTCGCCCTCGCCAACGCTCAGGTCGACGTCGTGCAGTACCGCGTTTAGTGCCGCGCCGGTGCCGAAACTGAGGTTCAGGCCGGCGATTTCGATCATGTTCATGACAGGCTCCTCAAGCGTTCAACCAACATGGGTCGCGCTGCAGCACCGGCAGCGTGGCGCGCCGGTGATCCAGGCTTGGCAACGCGGCCAACAGGCCTCGGGTATAGGGATGGGTAGCGTTATCCAGATCGGCGGCGGCAATCGACTCGACCACCCGGCCGGCATACATCACCAGCACGCGGTCGCAGAAATGCCGCACCAGGTTCAGGTCATGGCTGATGAAAATCAGTCCCAGGTCACGCTCGCTGACCAACTCCTCCAATACGTTGAGCACCTGCCGGCGCACCGACACGTCCAGCGCCGAGGTGGGCTCGTCGGCGATGATCACCTGGGGATCGGTAATCACCATCATGGCAATCATGATCCGCTGGCCCATGCCACCCGAGACTTCATGGGGGTACAGGTCATAGACCCGTCGAGGGTCGCGAATGTGTACCTTGCCGAGCATGTCCAGCGCCCGTTCGCGGGCTTCGCGATGGGGCACCTTGTGATGGGCGAGATAGGCTTCGGCGATTTGCTCGCCGACTCGCACCACCGGGTTCAGCGAGTACTTCGGATCTTGCATGATCATCGACATGCGCGCGCCACGAATCGCCTGGATCTGCTTTTCGCTGGCCTTCAGCAAATCGATGTCGGCAAAGCGCAGGGTCTTGGCGGTGACCCGCGCCGTCGGCGGATGCAAGCGCAACAGGCTGCGGCCGACGGTGGATTTGCCCGAGCCGGATTCACCGACGATGGCGAGTTTTTCCCGCCTCAGGTTGAACGACACATCACGCACCGCCAGGGAGGTTTTGCCCGCGTTGCGAAACTCCACGCACAAATCCTGCACAGCCAGTTTTATCTCAGTCATGGGACGTTCCTCAGGATTGGCTGCGGGGGTCGAGGACGTCGCGCAAGCCGTCGCCCAACAGGTTGAAGGCCAGGCTGACCAGCATGATCGCCGCACCCGGCGCCGCCACCAGCCACCAGCTTTCGAGCATGTAGCGCCGGCCGGTGGAGATCATCGCGCCCCACTCCGGCAGCGGCGCCTGGGCGCCGAGACCAAGGAAACCCAGCGCGGCGGCCGTGAGGATGATGCTCGCCATGTTCATGGTCAGGCGGATGATTACCGACGACAGGCACATAGGGATGATGTGGCGCAGGATGATCCGGGTACTCGACGCACCTTGAAGTTGAACCGCGACGACGAAGTCGGCGTTGCGCAGCGGCAGCGTTTCGGCGCGAGCGAGCCGGGCAATCGGCGGCCAGGCGGTGAGTGCGATGGCAATCACCGCATGCTCCAGGCCCGGGCCAAGCGCCGCGATGAAGGCCAGTGCCAATACCAGGCTCGGGAACGAGATGAAGATGTCGGTGATGCGCATGAACAGGCTGTCGACCCAGCCACCGAAGTAGCCCGAGATGGTCCCGACCAACAGGCCGATGGGACCGACAATCACCGTCACCAACAAGACGATGTACAAGGTGATGCGCGAGCCGTACACCAACCGGGCGAACACATCGCGACCGTATTCATCGGTGCCGAACCAGTGCGCGCCGCTGGGCGCTTGCAACGCGCCGGTGAGGTTTTGCAGCAACGGGTCGTGACCGGCGATCCATGGCGCGAACGCCGCAACCACCATCAAGGTCGAGACGACGACCAGGCCGGCAAACGTCATCGGGTTACGCAGCAGAAATCGCAGCAGCCGGGCGGCGCTGGCGACCAGCGCTGCCGTACTCGAAGCGGGCAGCGCGGCACCGCCGGCTGCGCTGGAAGCAAGGGGCAGATTCATTAGCGAGTCCTTGGGTCGAAGATCTTGTAGAGCGCGTCGCTGATCAGGTTCAGCGTCACGAAGATGAGGCCGATCAGCAGCACGCAGGCCATCACCGCGTTCATGTCGCCGAGCAACAGACTGCTCGTCAGGTACTGGCCGAAGCCCGGCCAGGCGAACACGGTTTCGATCAGCACCGCGCCTTCCAGCAACCCGCCGTAGGCCAGCGCGACGATGGTCAGCAACTGCACGCGGATGTTGCCGAAGGCGTGGCCCCAGACGATCCTGCGTTGGGACAAGCCCTTGACCCGGGCAGTGATGATGTACTCCTGGGACAGTTGCTCGAGCATGAAGCTGCGAGTCATGCGGCTGATGTAGGCGACCGAGTTGAAACTGAGGATCACCGCCGGCAGCAGGATGTGCCGCAGCGCACTGCGAAAGGCTTCCCACTCGCCGGACCAGGCGGTGTCGATCAACAGCAGCCCGGTGTGCCTCGGGATCAACCCGTCATAGGCCAGGCCGATTCGCCCGACGCCGCCGGCCCAGCCCAACCAGGCGTAGAAGACCAGGAAAGCCATCATGCCGATCCAGAAGATTGGCGTGGAATAGCCGAACAGCGTGATCAACCGCGCGACATGGTCACCGGCGCGGCCCTGATGAGTCGCCGCGTAGACACCCAGCGGCAGTCCCGCCAGCACGCCGAACAGAATCGCCAGGGTCGCCAGTTCCAAGGTGGCCGGAAACACCCGGGCGATGTCGCTGATGACCGGGTTGCCGGTCAGCAAGGCCATGCCGAAGTCACCGTGGAGCAGGTCGCCGAGGTAGATCGCGAACTGCGTCCACAGCGGCTTGTCCAGACCCAGTTCCTGGTGGACCTGGGCGTAAGCCGAGGCGTCGGCGTCCGGGCCAACGATTGCCAGCACCGGGTCCAGCGGCATCACCCGGCCGATAAAAAAGGTCAGCAACAGCAACCCCAGCAGCGTGACCGCCACCGAGCCGCCGCGCCGGGTCGCCGAAGCGGCCCGGGTGGTCCAGATTGAAAAGGATGCAGTCGACATGTTCATTTCCTGCCTTGGCCTTGAGGCCGTCGATTTCAGCGCTGCTTGTAGACGTCGCGAAGACGGGTAGTGGCGGCGGTGTGGCCGATGTAGTTGCGCACGTCGGCGTGAATCACCACCTCATCCACCATCTGCGAGACCGGCATGATTGCCCCGGCCTGCTGGTCATAGAGGGTCTGGACCTGGGCATACATCTGCCGCTGCCGTTCGGGGTCGCGCTCGCGCTCGGCCTGTTCGATCAGCTGGTTGAGCTGCGGGTTGAAGAACGAAGTGCGCCAGCCCTGAAAGTTGCTCAACTTGGCTTCGCTGCGGTTGTCCGGGTTGTACACCAGGGCCCGCAGGCTCGAATGCGGATGGCGCTCCGCCCCACCACCGCCACGTCCGACGAGGATGTCGAACTGGCGGTCGCGCATCGCCCCATAGATCTGGTTGCCGGTGCCGGTGATGATTGTCGCCTGGATGCCCGCCTGGGCCAGCGTCGCTTGCAGGCTGGTGGCGATGTTGATGAAGGGCGGGTCGGTCAGCGAGCGGATGCTCACCTTGAAACCCTCGGCGTGACCGGCTTCTGCCAGCAGGCGGCGAGCCTCGGCCACGTCCAGGCGATAACCCGGATCGTCCAGGCGAGCCGGCAAACCCAACTGCATCGGGCGCTGGTTGATCACGCCGTAGTGCGGCATCACCACGTCGTTGATACCCTGGTAATCGATCAACAGACGGATCGCCTGGCGCACGCGGATGTCCTGGAACAGCGGCTGTTGCATGCTCATCGCCACGTAGTACAGCGTGCCGCGGGCGATGCTCTGGATGCGCACCGCATCCACCTTGCCCAGCGCCTTGATGTCGGTGGCCGCCATGCCGCGGGCGACATCCAGGTCACCGCGCTCGACCATCAGGCGCAGGGCCTGGGACTCGGTCATGTTGCGCATGATCACCCGGCGCAACTTCGGCGCGCCGCGCCAGTAGTCTTCGTTGCGACTCATCAGGATCACGTCGTTAGCGCGCCAGATATCCAGCTTGAACGCACCGGACCCGGCCGTGTGCGTTGCCAGCCAGGCCGCGCCCTGGTCGTCACCGACCTGATGCTGCAAGGCCACCGAGCGATCGATGATGAACGCGCTCGGCGAGGTGGCCAGGGTGTTGAGTGCCAACAGCGGATCGGTGACGCGCGGCAGTTCCATGACGAAGGTGTGCGGCCCTTCGGCGCGCATCAGCCGGGCGACGTTGTCGGCGGTGAAACCGTAGGCTTTCCAGGTGGACGCCAGGGCGCGGTTGAGGGTGACCACACGTTGCAAGGACCAGGCGACATCTTGCGCAGTGAGCGGCGCACCGGAGTGAAAACGGACGTCGTCACGCAACTGGAAGGTAAGACGCATGCGGTCCGGGCTGACTTCCCAGCTTTTCGCCAGGGCCGGCACCAGCGTGTCCGGCTGCGCCGCGTCCTGCTCCAGGAGCATGTCGTAGACATTGGCGTTGACCTCGGCCACTTCCAGGCCGGTCGCAGCCGCCGGGTCCAGGGACAGCAAGTTGATCATGCTCATGCCCACCACCAATTGGTCGGCGGGCGTTTCGCCTTGGGCCAGGCTGACGGGCACCTGCACTGCGCACAGGGCCACGATGACACACAGCAGCCTGGTCAGGCGCTTGGGCCAGAGTTTCATGGTTCAGTCCTTTCTTATATTTATAAAGACTTGTCGTCCGGGCCGCTCAGCCTCGGACGCGGTGCGCCATCAGTGTCGAGACAAGGTGTTGGCTTCGATATACGCGAAGTTGATGTCCTCGCCCAACCCCGGCCGATCAGACAGATGCACGTAACCGTCGGCATCCATCGGGTCGACAATACTGTTGAGGTGCGCCGGCACTTCCTCGTAATCGAGGAACGGGTGCAGCAGGCCGCGCTCGTACCACCGGCAGTTGCTGATCGCCCCCACCACCGCCAGGTTCGCCGCGCCGTTGCCGTGGACCTCGCAATCCATGCCGAACGACTCGGCCAGGTGCGCCACTTTCAGGCAAGGGCCGATACCGCCGACGCCAGCCACGCCGGCGCGCAGGATGTCACAGGACTTCTGCGTCACCCAACTGGCGCGGCTGTGGAATTTGCCGGCGATGCTTTCCGGGCCCAGCACCGGGATGTCCAGGTTGGCGGCCAGCCAGGCGTAGGACTCGGCGGAGTCTTCCATCATCGGCTCTTCGAACCAGGCGAAATCGAGTTTTTCCAGGGCCTTGCCGATGGTCAATGCATCCATGCGGCTGTACCAGTGGTAGCCATCGAGCATCAGGGCGATGTCCGGGCCGACCGCCTCGCGCACGGCGGCGCAGGCCTGGATGTCCATTTGCGGATTCGGCGCGAAGGAAATCGGCGGCATCCAGGTGTGCAGCTTGATCGCCTTGTAGCCGCGCTTGACGAGCTTTTCGGCGAACTGGCCGTACTCATCCGGCGTCGACAGACCGCCCGGCAAATCGTCGCCGCACATGGTCGAGCCGTAGGCCAGGACTTTGTCACGGTAACCGCCGATGAGCTTGTGCACCGGCAACTTCAGCTTGCGCCCGGCCAAATCCCACAAGGCTTGCTCCACCAGCGCCAGCGCGCGGTCGGTGAACTGGCCGGCGCTGCCGCGCTGCCAGTGCGCCAGGTCTTGCCAAATGCTCTCCCGGTCCATCGGGTCGCGGCCGATCAGCACCTTGCGCACGAACGATTCGATGATGTGTGGACGAATCAACTCGGGCGTACCGAAGGCGTAACCCTGCGAGCCATCGTCGCAGCTGATGCGCAGCAGGGCCATCTTGATCATGACTTCATCGCCTGGATGGGCGTGGCCGGCGCTGTCCTGGGCGCGACGCGACGGGGTGGAAAAGATTTCGACGTGAACGCCTGTGATTCTCATAGGAAGGAGCCACCGTGTGGTTATTTTTATTTGTATGTCGTCATACAACATGACGGATTATTTGTACGTTTACTCGGAGCTGTCAAGCCTGGTTATCAGCTAAATATGAGGTTTATTCGGATTAGCTCTATTTCCGGAAGATGACAACTTGAAATGTCGTCATACCACGCCACTTGCCCTCGCTGATGACCAGCTCGTTCCCCTTGGGAAATTCTGGCTACAGTGACGTGGCCCATTTGTGCCCGCCTTGTGGAGACCGGTATGAAAAATTTCACCATCGAGCGCATCGACCACGTCGTCCTGCGCGTGACGAACATCGAGCGCAGCCTCGCCTTCTACACATCAGTGCTCGGTTGCGAACTGAAGAAGCGGCGGGACGATCTGGGGTTGGTCCATCTCGGCGCCGGTGCGTCGATGATCGATCTGGTGGATGTCGAAGGGCCGCTCGGCCGTCAGGGTGGCGCGGCTTCCGGCAGGCAGGGGCACAACGTCGACCACTTCTGCCTGCGCATCGAGCCGTTTGATGAACAGGCCCTGCTCGCTCACCTGGGCGCAGCCGGGCTGGATGTCGAGAAGGCACAGATGCGCTATGGCGCGGAGGGGCAAGGCTGGTCGATCTATTGCCTCGACCCGGATGGCAACCAGATCGAGTTGAAGGGGCCGGGGGGGGGG
>NZ_JBHFJB010000046.1:71604-74358 GCF_057334555.1 Pseudomonas sp. AGC41 | reverse complement strand
GCCTTGAGCTCCAGCGGGACTTACGTTGCCGGGGTGCGCTTGTATCGACTCAGACCAAAAGGTGTCGGGAAATGACCTTGGAGATTTCGACGATGCCGGTCTTGCCGGTGAACTCGAACTTCACCTTGCCCAAGGACGAAAAATAAATCTCCAACTCTGAATCCAGATCGAAGGTGCCGGAGGTTTCCACCGAGTACGCAACGATGTTCTTGTAGGGCAGCGAGGTGAAATCCTTCTTGCTGCCGGTAATGCCCTGCACGTTTACCGCGATGATGCGTTTGTTGGTGAAGACCACGCCATCGCGCATCGACTTGTAGGCGTCGATGACCTGTTCGCCGTCCAGCAACAGATCGGTGACGCGTTCGGCGTATTCGTTGTTTTGCTTGAGCTTGAAAAAGCCTTTGTTATTGAAATCGATCATGAGTGAGGCCCTTGTTGAGTTTTTGGAAACGTCCTGTCCACTGATCTCGGAGGCCAAGCCTGACAGACGCGGCTGGTTCTCCTCCAGGATTCACAACTTTCCGGCAGCCCGCATTTTTTGCTCCTAGACTTGCCAGTGTTTGCAGTTCGCCGGGGCTGGAATGAGCTCGTACGATAAACATAAATCGAAGGGATACGCCATGCTCAAACCTTTATGGAAAGCGCTCATCTGCACCCTGGTTTTCAGCGCACTGGGCAGCGCCTACGCAGCCGACCCCATCGTGATCAGGTTTTCCCATGTAGTAGGCGAACAGACGCCCAAGGGCCAGGGCGCCCTGATGTTCAAGAAGCTGGTGGAGGAGCGGTTGCCGGGCAAGGTCACGGTGGAGGTTTATCCCAACTCCACGCTGTATGGCGACGACAAGGAAATGGAAGCGTTGCTACTGGGAGACGTGCAGATCATCGCGCGGTCACTGGCCAAGTTCGAGCAGTACACCCGCAAGGTGCAGTTGTTCGACTTGCCGTTTCTGTTCGATGACATTGCCGCGGTGGACCGTTTCCAACAGAGCCCCGAGGGCCAGCAACTGCTCAAGTCCATGGAGAGCAAGAACGTTACTGGCCTGGCCTATTGGCACAACGGCATGAAGCAAATGTCGGCGAACAAACCGCTGCGTACGCCCGAAGATGCGCGTGGCTTGGTTTTCCGTGTACAGACTTCCGCCGTGCTGGAGGAGCAATTCAAAGCGGTGGGCGCCAAAGGGCAACCGATGATTTTCTCGGTGGTGTATCAGGGCCTGCGTACGGGGCTGGTCAACGGCACGGAAAATACCTATTCGAACTTCTACAACCAGAAACTGCATGAGGTACAGAAATACGTTACCGAGTCCAACCACGGCATCCTGGACTACATGCTGATCACCACGTCGGACTTCTGGAACGGCCTGCCGCCGGATATCCGCGGTGAGCTGGAAAAGATCGTGGTCGAATCCACTGCTCACGCCAACCAGGAAGCGGAGCGATTCAATCAGCAGGACAAACAGCACGTCCTGGACGCCAAGACCAGCGAGATCATGACCCTCACGCCGCAAGAGCGGAATGCCTGGCGAGAGAAAATGAAACCGGTATGGGCGAAGTTCGAAAAGGATATCGGCCCGGAGCTG
Organism: Pseudomonas sp. AGC41; assembly: GCF_057334555.1. Classification (NCBI taxonomy): domain Bacteria; kingdom Pseudomonadati; phylum Pseudomonadota; class Gammaproteobacteria; order Pseudomonadales; family Pseudomonadaceae; genus Pseudomonas; species Pseudomonas sp. AGC41. Next base: position 72,778 of record NZ_JBHFJB010000046.1, on the reverse strand, counting down.
ATCAAAGCCGCCGAAGCATCCAACAAGACGCAGTAAAGCCCTGCACTTGATGTCACAATGCCTCGGCAAGCTGTTTTTCTGCCTAGACTTGCAAGTGTCCCACCGTGCGTCGTGTTTTGAATGAGCCCGCACGGGAAAAACTAAAAATAAAAGGAACCCCTATGTTTAAACCTATGTGGAAAGCACTCGTCTGCACACTGGCACTCAGCGCGTTGAGCAGCGCCATGGCGGCTGATCCGGTGGTTATCAAATTCTCGCACGTGGTGGCCGAACAAACCCCCAAAGGCCAAGGCGCGTTGCTCTTCAAAAAGTTGGTGGAAGAGCGATTGCCAGGCAAAGTGAAGGTCGAGGTGTACCCCAACTCGTCGTTATTCGGCGATGGCAAGGAAATGGAAGCCCTGCTCCTGGGTGACGTGCAAATGATCGCGCCATCACTCGCCAAGTTCGAGCAATACACCAAGACGGTGCAGTTGTTCGACCTGCCGTTCCTGTTTGATGACATTTCTGCCGTGGACCGTTTTCAACTGAGCCCTGAAGGTCAGAAGCTGCTCAAGTCCATGGAAAGCAAGAACATTACCGGCCTGGCTTACTGGCACAACGGCATGAAGCAACTTTCTGCCAACAAAGCCCTGCGCGAACCCAAGGACGCACGCGGCCTGAAGTTTCGCGTACAGGCATCGGCAGTGCTGGAAGAACAGTTCAAGGCCGTCAATGCCAACCCGCGCAAGATGAGTTTCGCCGAGGTTTATCAAGGCCTGCAGACCGGCGTGGTCAACGGTGCGGAAAACCCCTACTCGAACATCTACAGCCAGAAAATGCATGAAGTGCAGAAGTACATCACCGAGTCCAACCATGGCTTGCTCGACTACATGCTGATCACCAACACCAAGTTCTGGAATGGCCTGCAGCCGGACGTACGCAGCGAACTGGACAAGATCCTGGTGGAAGTCACCGCTCATGTGAACAAGGAAGCGGCGCAACTGAACCAGAACGACAAGCAGCGCATCCTCGACGCCAAGACCACCGAGATCATTACCCTCACGCCTGAAGAACGCAACGCCTGGCGCGACAAGATGAAACCGGTCTGGAAGAAGTTCGAAGGTGACATCGGCGCTGACCTGATCCAAGCCGCCGAAGCCTCCAACAAGGCTCAGTAATGGGTTGGTGGGGGGGG
>NZ_JBHFJB010000046.1:58565-71571 GCF_057334555.1 Pseudomonas sp. AGC41 | reverse complement strand
CGCCCGACCTGTCGTCCTCCCTGCAGGAGATGCCATCCATGAACGCCCTTCGGCGCACCTGGGAACATTTCGAGGAAGGTTTCATTGCCTTCCTTCTGGCCGCCATGACGTTGGTCACTTTCGTCTATGTGGTCCTCAACAACCTTTATGCAGTGTTCTATAGCCTTGGCGATAACTGGCCAGCCGCCAGCGAACCGATGTTCGCCATTGGCGACGGCATCATGGGCATGGCCCAGGCCATGACCTGGAGCAGCGCGCTGACCAAGGCGCTGTTTGGCTGGCTGATTTTCTTTGGCCTGTCGTATGGCGTGCGCACCGCCGGGCACATCGGCGTCGACGCGTTGGTGAAACTGGCGAGCAAACCGCTGCAGCGCATAATCGGCGTGATCGCCTGCCTGTGCTGCCTGGCCTACGCCGGGTTGCTGGCCGTAGCGAGTTACGAATGGATCAACACCTTGATGATTGCCCAGATCGGCGCGGAAGACCTCGGCCATTTCGGCATCATGCAATGGCACGTAGGGCTGATCGTGCCAGTAGGTTTCGCCCTGGTGTTTATACGTTTCGCGGAAATCCTGGTGCGCATCCTGATGAACCGCCAGACGGGCCTGGGCCTGGCCGATGAAGCGGCCGAAGCGATCAAACTGACCGAGATCGAGGAAGACAAGCCATGACCATTGCCTTCCTGTTCATCGCGCTGTTCGTGCTGATGTTCATCGGCGTGCCCATCGCCATTTCCCTCGGGCTGGCCGGTTCGCTGACGATTATTTTCTTCAGCCCCGACTCCGTACGCTCCCTGGCAATCAAGCTGTTCGAGACATCCGAGCACTACACCCTACTGGCGATTCCATTCTTCCTGCTGGCCGGTGCGTTCATGACCACAGGTGGCGTGGCACGACGGTTGATCGACTTTGCCAACGCCTGCGTCGGACACGTCCGCGGTGGCCTGGCGATTGCGGCGGTGCTGGCGTGCATGCTGTTTGCCGCATTGTCCGGTTCCAGTCCCGCGACGGTGGCAGCGGTGGGTTCGATTGCCATCGCCGGCATGGTGCGTTCAGGTTATCCCCAGGCGTTTGGTGCCGGTATCGTCTGCAACGCCGGGACTCTGGGCATCCTGATTCCGCCGTCGATCGTCATGGTGGTCTATGCCGCCGCGACCGAAACCTCGGTGGGCAAATTGTTCATGGCCGGTGTGATACCAGGCCTGCTGCTCGGTTTCTTCTTGATGGTGGCGATCTACATCGTTGCGGTTAAGAAAAAACTCCCGGCGATGCCTCGGGCGACGCTGCGGGAATGGCTGAACACGGCACGCCAGGCCATCTGGGGCTTGCTGCTGATGGTGATCATCCTCGGCGGGATCTATTCGGGGATGTTCACACCCACCGAAGCAGCAGCAGTGGCGGCGGTTTATTCAGCGTTCATCGCGCTGTTCGTCTACAAGGACCTGACATTCCGCGAGACGCCGAAGGTGCTGCTGGAGTCGGCCAAGCTGAGCATCATGCTGATGTTCATCATTGCCAACGCCATGCTCTTCGCCCACGTGCTGACCACCGAGCAATTGCCGCAGCAGATCACTGCATGGGTGATCGAGGCCGGGCTGACGCCAGTAACCTTCCTGCTGGTGGTCAACATCGTGCTGCTGATTGCCGGTGCGTTCATGGAGCCGTCGGCGATCATCCTGATCCTGGCGCCGATCCTGTTCCCTATCGCCATGAAGCTGGGCATCGACCCGATCCACCTGGGCATCATCATGGTGGTGAACCTGGAGATCGGCCTGATCACACCGCCGGTGGGCTTGAATCTGTTCGTCACCTCGGCGGTGACCGGCATGTCGCTGACGGCCACCATCCGCGCAGCCATGCCGTGGCTTATGATTCTGCTGGCGTTCCTGGTGCTGATTACCTATGTACCGTGGATCTCGCTCGCGCTGCCTAACTGGTTGGGGATGAGCTGATTATTCCGAGCTGAACACACCGCCTGTGGTAAGGGAGCTTGCTCCATTGCCGCAGGTGCGCATGCCCCCTCCCAGCGTACGCATGCGTTATGATCCCTGCTTTATTCTGAAGCAGAGCTTTTCCCACGCATGTTGCCGGCCCCTTCCGATATCCCGATCACCCTTCCCCCCGTCCTCGTCGGCCCGCTCTTGCGACGACTGGAGCCGACGCGGCTGGTGATGTGGCTGGTGGGGACACGAGCGTTGGCGTTGACGCTGCGTATCGACGGCGTCGGCGACCTGGCGCTGGATGCGTCGCGCTGCACCGTGGTGCCGGTGGGGCAACGAGCGTTTGTGCATTTGATCGATGTGACACTTGATATGCCCCTGCCCCAGGACATGGCGATCGACTACGACCTGCTGGTAGACGGCACCCCCATTGCCGAATGGGCGCCGCATCTGTTGTACGGCGACGCGAAGCGTCCGAGCTTCATGCTGCATTCGCGTATCGAACAGCTGGTCCACGGCTCCTGCCGCAAGCCTCATTACCCGGCCAATGATGGTCTGCTCTGTGTCGATCGCTTGTTGGCGCAGTCTCCCGAACAGCGTCCGGCACTGCTGATGATGAGCGGCGACCAGGTGTACGCCGACGATGTCGCCGGGCCGATGTTGCGGGCGATTCATGCCTTGATCGAGCGCCTGGGCCTGTTCGAGGAATGCCTGGAAGGTGCGGTGGTGGAAGACAGCGCCAGACTCTACCAACACCCGGCCAGTTATTATCACCGCGCGGATCTGTTACCGGCACTCGAGAGCAACAAAACCCTGCGCGAGCGTTTTTTCGGCGGGGCGCGCAAGCCGATCTTCACCAGCAGCAGCGCCGACAACCATCTGGTGACCTTCGCCGAGGTCATGGCAATGTATCTGCTGGTGTGGTCGCCCGTACCGTGGACGCTGATCGATCCACAACCGCCTGAATTGACCGCCGAACGGCGCCAGCGCTACGACCTCGAACAGCAGCGCATCGAGGCGTTCAAGACCGGGCTGGATGGCGTGGCACGGGTATTTGCCCACCTGTCGTGCCTGATGATTTTCGACGATCACGACATCACCGATGACTGGAACCTGTCTGCGCAATGGGAGGAAACGGCCTACGGTCATCCCTTCTCCAAGCGCATCATCGGCAATGCGCTGATCGCCTATCTGCTCTGCCAGGGCTGGGGCAACAACCCGAATGCCTTTGGCGAAGTGATCAAGCAAACCGTGGCCTTGAGCGACACCGCCCGGGACCGCTACATCGATAGCGGCCCCCAGGACGCGTTGATCGACACCCTGCTCGGCTTCCAGCAATGGCATTACGTGTTGCCGAGCACGCCGGCGCTGGTGGTGCTCGACACCCGCACCCGCCGCTGGCGCAGCGAGAATAGCCTCAAGCAGCCGTCGGGCCTGCTGGACTGGGAAGCTCTGAGCGAACTGCAGCAGGAACTGCTGGATCACCCCTCGGCGATCATCGTCTCGCCGGCGCCGATCTTTGGCGTCAAGCTGATCGAGACCGTGCAGCGGCTGTTCAGCTGGTGCGGCTACCCGCTGTTGGTGGATGCGGAGAACTGGATGGCCCACCGTGGCGCGGCCCAGGTAATCCTGAACATTTTCCGCCACTCGCGCACGCCCGGCAGCTACGTGGTGCTGTCCGGCGATGTGCATTATTCCTTCGTCTACGAGGTGCTGATCCCGCACCGCAAGGGTGGCCCACGCGTCTGGCAGATCACCAGCAGCGGCATCAAGAACGAGTTCCCGCCAGCACTGCTGGAATGGTTCGATCGCCTGAACCGCTGGCTCTATTCACCCCGCTCACCCTTGAACTGGTTCACCAAGCGCCGCAGCATGCGCATCGTCCCCCATGTCCCGGAACACGCCGAAGCCGGGGAGCGGCTGTGGAACTCAGCGGGGATCGGCCAAGTGTTTTTCAACGACCAGGGACAACCGGCGCAGATCTATCAGCACAACGCCAACGGCAACCCGCCCACGCGCATGCTGGCGCCGAAGTCGCCCTTGAGCTGAACGGCTAACTTCGCGAGCAGGCTCGCTCCCACATGGATTGGCTAGGGTCAGGGTTCAGAACGCCAGTTGCAGGCTCTGTTGGCCTTCGAGGCTCAGCAGGAACTGTTTGGCGGCAAGGCCGCCAGCAAAACCGGTGAGGCTGCCGGAGGTGCCGATGACCCGGTGGCAAGGTGCGATGATCGAGATCGGGTTGCGTCCGTTGGCGGCACCGACGGCGCGCGTCGCGGTCGGTTGGCCGATCTGGATCGCTATGTCGCGATAGCTGCGGGTTTCGCCGAACGGGATGGTCAGCAGAGCCTGCCAGACCCGCACTTGAAAATCGGTGCCGGCGAAATCCAGTTCGAGTTCGAAACGGCGGCGTTGGCCAGAAAAATACTCCAGCAGTCGACGCTCGGTTTCCTTGAGGGTCGGGTGATCACTGTCCTGCTCCAACGGCCCGAGGCGCACCCGGTTGAGCCGCTCGTTGTGCCACAGGATGGCCGCCAGCTTCGCGCCGCGGGCGACAAGGATCAGCTCGCCAACGGGGGATTGGATGGTTTTGTACAGCGGCAACATCGAATGGATTCCTTGATTCACGCGTGATGGCTTTTGTGGCGAGGGCGCTTGCTCCCTCGCCGCGGGTTGAGTAAAGACCTCAACCCAACAACCCCAAGGCCTTCGCCCGCGCCACGGCCTGGGTGCGGCGTTCGACGCCGAGTTTGCTGTTGATGTGGCTGGCATGGGTTTTTACTGTGTGCAGCGAGATGAACAACTGCTCGCTGATTTCCTGGTTGGAACATCCCTGGGCGATCAGTTGCAACACTGCCCTCTCGCGGCTGCTGAGGGTTTCGACCGGGACTGAGGGTTCGATCGCTGGCGTCAAGTCCGATGGCAAGCATTCGAGCAAGTGTTGGCGCACGTCGCTGGGCGGCGCGTGCAGCAACTGTTCGCGCAGCCATTCACGATGCTCTCGCAACAGCCATTCGAAAGGTTGCAATACGCCGCCGACGGCGGCATCGAACGCCTGGACCAGGGTGCTACGGGCCTCGGGCTCGCGGCCTAGACGCAGTAGCAAGGCAACCTTCTGGTTGAGCACCATTACACTGAGCATCTGCCGTCCGGTTTGCTGGGCGTGCTCAAGCAGGGCATTGAGACGCCCCTCGGCCCGCATCGGTTGGCCCTGGATGGATTCGAGCAACGCCTGCTGCAGCTCGACATGCAACGGCAACTGCGGGTGGAATTCCGGTGGCGCGGCGGCCCGTTCGCCGGTGTAGGTCTGGCCCAGCCGCGCCAGCCAGGCTTCGGCCAGCTCGGTACGGCCCTGGGCCAGCCAGAGCTCACATTTGACCAGGGTGATCATCGCCAGGTAATACACCGGCGGGACGTCCCAGATGTGCATCAGGCGCTCGGCCTCGGCCAGCTCCGCGAAGGCCCGGGCGAATTCGCCGTTATAGCCTTCGACCCGGGCGATCACGCAATGGCCGATCAGCACACTGATATCGCGACAGGCTCGGGCTTCGGTCAGGCCGGCCTGCAACCGCGTCAATCCGGCCTGCGGCTGCATGCGCAGCGTCAACAGGAAACCTTCGTACAGGACCAATCGCGCGCGCACCGCATACAGCCGTTGCGGCGACAATCCATGCAGACGTTGCAGCCCCTGCTTCACTTCATCGAGTGCACGCAGGATCTCCCCTCGCGCCTGCAACACCCGCGCGCGATCGTAATGGGCCAGCGCCTCGAACAGCGGATTGCCGACCCGCTGCGCCAGTTCGAGGGAGTCGCGATTCAGCGCGCGGGCGCGCCACAGGTCACCGTCGGCAATTGCCAGGTTCGATAAGGTCGACAAGCACATCAGGCGCTGGCCGTAGCGTTTCTGCGGCAGGCTTTCGAGGGCTTCGGTGCAATAGCGCAGCGTCGCCTCTCGATCGCCTCGCCCGCGGGCGACGATGCCGCTCAGGGCCAGCCATTGAGCAAGCATGGATTTTTGCGCGGTGGCCGACGGTGCCGGCAGGAAGCGACTCAGGTAGGCAGCCAGTTCCTCGGCAGCATCCAGTTGGCTGGCCAGGCCCAGCGCCCAACTGTAGAGCACGATCAGCCGTGGGGTGCTGATGAGCAAGCTGTCGGGCAGGTCCATTTTCCAGCGCAGCAGCATGCCGACGTTCTGCTCGGCCAGCAGTTGCTCCTCCGAAAGGTTCTGCACCAGGTTCGCCGCCACGTCCAGGTGCCCGGCCCGCAGCGCCTGTTCGACGGCCTCGTCGATCAGGCCTTGGGCATTGAACCAGCGACAGGCGCGCAAGTGCAGGGTTGCGGCCGGCACCATGGCCGGTGCGCTGGGCCGGCTGCGCAAGAGGTCGGAAAACAGGTGGTGATAGCGATACCAGTGGCCGTGCTCGTCCAATGGCACCAGAAAAACCTGGTGGGCGGCCAGGTACTGGAGGATTTCGTGACTGTCATGGGCGTCGCGCACCGCATCGCACAGTTCGCTGCAAAAGCGCTCTTGTGGCGCGGTGTCGTAGAGGAACGCCTGCACCTCGGGAGGCAGGCAATCGATGACTTCTTCGAGCAGATAATCGCGGATCAGCCCTTCGCCGCCATGCAGGGCCTGGGGCAGACGGCCTTCGCTACCGGCTTCGGAAGCGGCCAGCAGCCAGAAACGCAGCCCGGCGACCCAGCCTTCGCTGCGCTGGATCAGGCTCTCCAGCGCCTCGCCGCGCAGCGAACTGCTGTGGTGCTGGAGCAGGGTCAATGCCTCGTCATGGGTCAGGCGCAGGTCCTGCTCGTTGAGTTCGAGCAACTGCCGCGACAGGCGCAGGCGCGCCAGGTGCCAGTCCGGACGCTGGCGGCTGGTGACCAGCACCAGCAACCCTTCGGGCAGGTGATTGAGGAAAAACTGCAGGCAACGGTCCAGTACCGGACTCTGGGCCAAGTGGTAATCGTCGAGCACCAGCAACAGCGGGGCGCGGGGAGACAGGTGGCTGGACAGCTCGTCCAGCAAGCCGTCGAGCCATTCCTCAAAGGCAAACGGCTGATGCCGCTGGCGCATCTTCAGCAGGCCCAACGCCCTGCCGCCCAACTGCGCGTAAAAGGCCTGCAGCCCTTCGAGCAGACGCTCCAGGAAGCGGCCCGGATCGTTGTCACGGGCACTGAGCCCCAACCACAGACTTTGCCAATGGGCCGGCAGCCCCTGGCAGAACTCCACCGCCAGGGAGCTTTTGCCGAACCCCGCCGGTGCACTCACCAGCAGCAAGCGACCGCCGAGCCCGGTGCCCAGACGCTCACACAATCGCGGCCGCAGGACGTAACCGTCGGGCAAGGGCGGGCGGTAGAAACGCCCGTCCTGTACCGCGATGGCTGCGCGGGCAGAATCCGCAAGTGAAGACAAATCAGTCATGGCCGGCTCTTGTTGGAATGCGGGTGGCGGCGTCGCAGATGTCCGCAGACTAGCGGTAAACGAGAAGGTATTGAAGGGAGTGCTACAAATGGCTACAAAAAGGCTACAAGCGGTTGCCCGCTGTTGTGGGCGGGGGAGCTTGCTCGCGCTGGGTTGCGAGCGACCCCAAGGCAGCTCCCGCAGTTTTGCCTGACACCCTGAAAAATTGTGATTTGGGGACTGCATCGCAGTCCAGCGGGAGCAAGCTCCTTCACCCCAATTTTTTTTTGCTGGCAAAAAAACGCCCCGAACCAGTCGGGGCGTTTTTATGCGGGTGCGGCCTCGGGTAAAGCGGTTTTAGCGAACGCCTTCCTGACGCAGTGCCGCCGGGGTGAAGTCACTGGTGGACGCGGTGAAGCCGAAGTCGTAGGCCGACTTTTCTTCGTTCTTCATGCCCAGGGCCAGGTAGCGACCGGACTGCAAGTCATAGAGGGTTTCCAGGGCGTACCACGGCACTTGCTTGTCGTAGTAGTTCTCGGCATGGGCCTCGGCCACGCGCCACAGTTGGCCACGACCGTCGTAGTGATCGATGACCGCGGCTTGCCAGGTGTCTTCGTCGATGTAGAAGTCACGCTTGGCGTAGATGTGGCGCTGGCCTTCCTTCAGGGTCGCGGTCACGTGCCAGACACGACGCAGCTCATAGCGCGCCAGGTCCTGGTTGATGTGGCCGGCCTTGAGGATGTCGGCGTACTTGAGCTGCGGCGAATCGATCTTGTGGCTGTTGGAGGCGATGTACAGCTCTTTCTTGCCCGCAAGCTTCCAGTCGTAACGATCCGGCGCGCCGTTGTACATGTCCAGGTTGTCGGAGGTCCGCAGGCCATCGGCGGCAGTACCCGGGCCGTCGTAGGCAACCTGCGGGGCCTGGCGCACACGGCGTTGGCCGGCGTTGTAGATCCAGGCCTTGCGTGGCTCCTTCACCTGGTCGAGGGTTTCGTGCACCAGCAGCACGGTCCCGGCCAGGCGTGCCGGCGCAGTCACCTGCTGCTTGAAGTAGAACAGCACGTTGCCCGGGTTGGCTGGATCGAAGCCCTTGATTTTGTCGCGAAACACGAACTGGTCCTGGAAGTACACCAGGTTGTACGAGCCGTTGGGCTGAGGCGTGGCCTGGGTCACCAGGCGAGTCACGCTGCCGCCGCGGTAGCGGGTGATGTGGTTCCAGATCACTTCCAGTCCGCTCTGCGGAATCGGGAACGGCACCGCCGTCTCGAAATTCTCCAGGCCGTTGCCTGCGCCCACCAGCTTGGTGTTCACGGCGTTTTTCTTGATGGCGGCCAGCACGTCATCCGGCACCGTGGCACCGCGATGGGTCGGGTATACCGGCATCTTGAAGGTTTCCGGGTAACGCTTGAACATCGCGTACTGGCCGGGGGCGAGCTTGTCCTTGTACTGCTCGACGTTCTGTCCAGTGATGGTGAACAGGGGCTTTTCACTGGCATACGGGTCGGCGAGGAACCCTTTGCCATCGACGCTGCCAGCGTTCTTGGCCATGGGTTTCCAGGCGGAAATCGAACCATCGGCATTGCCGGCCATCTCGGCGCCCATCGGCGTCAGGCTCTTGCCCAGCTTATCGGCCTCGGCGGCAGGCACCGCGGCCATGACGCTGGTCGCCAATAGCGACAGCCCCAGCGCACCGACTTGCAACAGATTCTTGGTTATTTTCATAGTGTGTCGTCCTGAAATACGGTGCTTAGAAGTTCACGCCGACGCTGAGCGCCAGGAAGTCGCGATCATCCACGGTGCTGAAGTCGCCACCAAAGAAATTGGTGTAGGCCAGGCTCGCGTTGTAGGTGTTCTGGTATTCGGCATCCAGCCCGAGGCTGACGGCCTTGCGACCTTCCTCGAAGTTGGCGCCAGGACCTGGCGAGTAGCCCTTGACGTCATGGGACCAGGCCACGTTGGGCTTGAGGTTCACACCGGCGAAAACGTCCGGGTAATCCCAGATGGCGCGTGCGCGGTAGCCCCAGGAGTTGGAGGTGGTGAAACCATCATTGTTGCAATTGCTGTTCACGGCACCGATGGTCTGGCCGCCACCGGCTGCTGTTGAAGTGTTGAGGGTGTTGCAGAAGCCGCCGGGCAGCTCGCCTGGCCCGAACACCGGGTCACGGCCGTAGCGCGCCTCGGAACGGCTTTCCAGGCCGCCCACGTGCGTCACGCCGATTTCGCCGACGAGGGTCAGGCGGCTGGCGCCCATGACTTGGTCGAGGAAGTGGGTGAACGTGGTCTGGAACTGGGTGATTTCCTTACGACGATAGCCATGCAGGTCCTGGCCCGGCGCGCCGTCCAGCACGGAAGCGTTGCCAAAGCCCGGGATTGGCGTCACACCGGCGAACAGAATGTCGGTGGTGCTCAGCTGAACCGGAGCGTTCGGCCGGTAGCTCAGCTCACCGCTCCACGCGGTGCCGGTGGGCAACGTGGTGGAAAAGCTCAGGCCGTAGAGGCGGATGTCTTCCGGGTATTCGACGAAGTAGTTCGAGTTGCCCGCCACGATCACGGGACGCAATGCAGCCAGTGGACCCAGCGGCTGGTTGTAGAAACGTGCCGCCGCGCCCGTGGCGCTGAAGATCGGGGCACGGCTGTGGTAGTTCATGAAGTAGGCACCGAACTCGGTGTCCAGCGGTTCGAACATGTACTTCAGGGAAGCGCCCCACTGGCCGCTGTCACGGGCATCACGGTCGGGACCGCGACGAACCAGGACGCCTTCCTCGTTTACGTTCACGCCCAGGGCGGTCAGGGTTGGCAAGGCGGCGGCTGGAATGCGCGAACGTTTGTTCAGCACGCGCAGGTTGTCGTCACAACCGTCGGCAATCACATCCGGCTGCGAGAAGAACGTCCCGCAGTTATCCACAACCGTCTGGTCCCACTCAATTTGGTAGAAAGCTTCGGCCGACAGGTTGTCGGTCAGGCTCTGGGACACGTAAAACATGTTGACCGGGATCAGACCTTCCTTGACCTCGGCGCCAGGACGACGGAACGCGGACACGTCGACCGGGTTGATGGAGTTGATGCCACCCTGGATGAAGGTGCTTTCACCCCAGCTGACCACCTGTTTGCCCAAGCGGACAGAGCCCGGTTGGTCGGCAATCGCGTAGTTGTGGTAGACGAACGCGTCGAGGAGTTGCACGCCGGATGACTTGGCGCCTTCCTTGCGGTTGCTGTCGCTGATGTCCTTGTACAGACGGTCTTCGTCCTTGAGCTCGAAGTCGTACCAGTACTTGCCTCGTACAAACACACCGGTGTCGCCGTACTTCAGCTCCAGGTCATGGATGCCCTTGAAGATCTTCGAGAAGGTCTCGCCGCGCTTGAAATTCAAGTGGCCGTCATCGGAGGTCTGGGACAGGCCCTTGCCGCCGTTGTTGACGCCGATCAGGTCGCGGTTGGCATTGGCCGTGGACCAGCTCGCGCCGACCGACAGGGCCGAGTCGAACTGGCCTTCGATTTCACCGATGTTGAAGCTGACGCCGAATGCCGGGCCGGCGAGCGAGGAGGCAAGACTGACGGCCAGCGGCAATTTTGCCCGGCGCCAGAAGGTGTTTGCTGAGGTCATCGACGCAACTCCATGTGTTTTATTGTTATGGCAGTGGGTATTTCCGGAAACCCTTCGCCGTGCTGGCACGCGCGTCCCATTCCGAAAATCCTTGAGCGGACTATAGCCAGCAGGTAGTACGGCTTGATCCCTCTAAAGTGTGATTTGCAGCCTTCGACCACTCTGGAACAGTCCTTCGCCAGGCCGACGGTTGTCGGCATGGCAAGGATGGCTGAAATTTGCGGTTTGACAAGACAAGCGCTTGCCGGATGGGCCTGCCGTGCCCTTTTCAGGCACGGCGGGTACGCTCAGAGCGTCGAGAGGAAGGTGCTGTTGTTGCTCTGCCATTCGGTGATGTCGACGCGGATGCGCTTCTTGTCGAGCTTGCCGACGCTGGTCTTGGGAATTTCAGTAACAAGGGCGATCTGGCTCGGGATCGCCCACTTGCTCAAGTGCCCCAGCTCGACAAACGGCTTGAGGTGTTCCTTGAGCTCGCGAGCCCCGAGCTGGTGACCTTCGCGAATGACCAGCAAGGCGAACGGGCGCTCGCCCCACTGCGGGTCAGGGATGCCGACCACTGCTACTTCGCGTACCGCCGCGTGACGGCTGATGAGGTCTTCGAGGTCCAGGGAGGAGATCCATTCGCCGCCGGTCTTGATCACGTCCTTGATGCGATCGCGGATGTCGATAAAGCCCATGCCGTCGAGCGTGGCGACGTCGCCGGTGTGCAGCCAGCCGCCCTTCCAGAGCTCGGCGCCTTTTTGCGGTTCGTTGAAATAACCTTCGGTGAGCCACGGTGCGCGCAGCACCAGTTCGCCCTGGGTCTCGCCGTCCGCCGGCAGGAAGCGACCTTCGCCGTCGACGATCGCCGCTTCCACCAACGGCCCCGGCACGCCGGCCTTGATCCGGTAGGTGATGCGTTCGTCTTCACCGCCGGCCATCAGCTCGTCGTTGAGGTGCGCGCAAGACACCAGCGGCCCGGTTTCCGACATGCCGTAGGCAGCGGTGAGCTGAATGCCCTTGGCCTTGGCCGCCTCGTACAGGCTGCGATTGAGGGCACTGCCGCCGATGACGATTTTCCAGCCGCCAAAATCGGTTTCCTGGGCGCTCTTGGCATTGAGGACCATCTGCAGGATGGTCGGCACGCAATGGGAGAAAGTGACCTTTTCCCTGCGCCACAGCTCGACCAGCAACTCCGGGTCGTAACGCCCGGGGTAGACCTGCTTGAGCCCGAGCATGGTCGCCACGTACGGCAGGCCCCAGGCATGCACGTGGAACATCGGCGTGATCGGCATGTACACATCGTTGGTGCCCAACAGCCGCACACTGTCGATGGAACCCATGATGGTCGACACGCCCAGGGTGTGCAGCACCAACTGCCGATGGGTGAAGTACACGCCCTTGGGATTGCCCGTGGTGCCGGTGGTGTAGAACGTGGTGGCGACGGAGTTTTCGTCGAAATCCTGGAAGTCATGGGCCGGGCTGGCGGCGGCCAGCAGTTGCTCATACTCGCCCACGAGGTTCGGCAGGTCGGCGGTCTTGTCCGCCAGGTCCGTCAGCAGCAGCGTCTTCTTTACCGTGGTCAGTTGGCCGGCGATCGCCTGGTACAGGCCGACGAACTCGCTGTTGACCAGCACGAAGCGGTCCTCGGCGTGGTTCATGGTGTAGAGGATCTGCTCCGGTGACAGGCGCACGTTGATGGTATGGATCACCGCGCCGATCATCGGGATCGCGAACATGCATTCCAGGTAGCGATGGCTGTCCCAGTCCATCACCGCAACGGTATCACCAGCCTTCACCCCGGCCTCGGTCAGCACGTTGGCCAGCCGCGCGACGCGCTCGATCAGCGTCGGATAGCTGTAGCGCAACTGGTCGCGGTAGATGATCTCGCGGGTTTTCTCGTAACGCGCACCGGACATCAGCAGCCGCTTGATCAGCAACGGGTATTGGTAGGCGCCTTCGGCTGGAGGGATAACGCGAGTCTGCAACATAAGGGTCCCTTTTCTGACTGCACGGTCTTGGCTGGAAGGTAAGCACTCTAAAGTGCCTGCGGGCGGATCAAATCAGCCGAAGGAATGATTTGATC
>NZ_JBHFJB010000046.1:57708-58445 GCF_057334555.1 Pseudomonas sp. AGC41 | reverse complement strand
GATTTGACCCCCCGCAAATACTAGCCTTGAGCCATCCCAGGGACCTGTTCAGCCCGGTCAATGCGCCTCGGTGAAGGCCAGCTTGACGCCAATGGCCACCAGCACGGCGCCCATGGTCCGATCAAACCAGTGGCCCATGCGGGCGAAGCCTGCGCGCACCCGCGCCTGGCTGAACAGCATCGCCACCATGCAGAACCACGCCGCCGTGGCGATCGCCAGGTACACGCCGTAGCCGGCCTGGATCACCAGCGGCGTATGGGGATTGATCACCACGGTGAACAGCGACAGGAAAAACAGCGTTGCCTTGGGGTTCAGGCCATTGGTGACAAAGCCTGAGGTGAACGCACCGCGAGCGGTACGCTCGCCAGCCTCCTTGTGCAGGTTCTCTCCGCAAGCCTTGGCCGGTTGGGCGCGCAGGGCCTTGAAGCCGATGTATAGCAGGTACGCGGCGGCGGCCCACTTCAGCGCGTTGAACAGCACGATCGATTGCGACACGATCAGGCCGATGCCCAGCAACGAATACCCCACATGCAGGAAAATCGCCGTACCGACGCCCAGCGCCGTCCAGGTCCCGGCGCGGCGGCCATGGGTCACGCTTTCGCGCACCACCACGGCAAAGTCCGGACCGGGGCTGGCGACCGCCAGCAGGTGGATCAGGGCTACGGTGAGGAATTCGGTGAGGTACATGCTGGGCTCCTTGCGACATCTCTTGGTGAATCAAACCCCGTGGGGGGGGG
>NZ_JBHFJB010000046.1:54663-57661 GCF_057334555.1 Pseudomonas sp. AGC41 | reverse complement strand
CCCCCCCCCCCCCCCACGGTTCATCTGATAGGCTCGCCACATTACGCCTTCGGTTCTCTACATGACAGGTACAGCTGATGACGAACACTGCCCGCGCCGTTTTTCTCGACCACCCTTCACTGGACCTTGGCGACCTGGACCTGGGCCCGTTGCGCGCTTGCTTCAGCGAACTGCAATTGTTCGCCGGGACCCGCCAGGATGAGGTGACCGAGCGACTCAACGGCGCGACGGTGGCGATTACCAACAAGGTAGTGATCGACGCGGCAGCCATGGCCGCCAGCCCCGAACTAAAGCTGATCCTGATCAGCGCCACCGGCACCAATAACGTCGACCTCGCCGCTGCCCGCCACCACGGCATCACCGTGTGCAATTGCCAGGGCTACGGCACGCCATCGGTGGCCCAGCACACGGTCATGCTGTTGCTTAACCTGGCGACGCGCCTCGCCGACTACCAAAGAGCCGTGGCTGAAGGTCGCTGGCAACAGGCTTCGCAGTTCTGCCTGCTGGACTATCCGATTGTCGAGCTGCAAGGCAAGACCCTCGGTTTGCTTGGCCATGGCGAACTGGGCGGCGCCGTCGCGCGGCTGGCGCAAGCCTTTGGCATGCGCGTGCTGCTGGGACAGATTCCCGGGCGTCCGGCACGGCCGGATCGTTTGCCGCTGGATGAGCTGTTACCGCAGATCGATGCCCTGACCCTGCACTGCCCGCTCAACGAACACACCCGCCACTTCATCGGCGCGCGCGAACTGGCGCTGCTCAAGCCCGGCGCGTTCGTGGTCAACACCGCCCGTGGCGGCCTGATTGACGAACAGGCCCTGGCCGACGCCCTGCGCAACGGTCACCTGGGTGGCGCGGCCAGCGACGTGCTGAGCGTGGAGCCGCCGACCCAAGGCAATCCATTGCTGGCGGGCGACATTCCACGATTGATCATCACCCCACACAACGCCTGGGGCAGCCGCGAGGCGCGACAACGAATCGTCGGCCAACTGAAGGAAAACGCCCAGGGCTTTTTCAGCGGTACAGCGCGCCGGGTCGTCAGTTGATAAACTGCCGCACTTTTTTACCAGGAGCAGACCATGGATCCGCGCAGTGAAGTACTGCTTCGTCAGCCCGAATTATTTCAAGGCCCGGTCCTGCTGGCCGGCCTGCCCGCCGACGATCTGCTCGGCCGGTTGCCCGAGGCCCACGGCTGGTGCTGGCATGCCGGCGACCAGGCGGCACTCGATGCGCGCTTCCCAGAGCGCAGCCACTTTGGCGTGAACGTACCTGAGCGTGCATTCGACACCGCCGTGGTGTTCCTGCCCAAGGCCAAGGACCTCACCGATTACATTCTCAATGCCGTGGCCGCGCGCCTGGCCGGTCGCGAGGTGTACCTGGTAGGGGAAAAGCGCAGCGGCATCGAAGGCGCGTCCAAGCAACTCAACCCGTTCGGCAAGCCCCGCAAGCTCGACAGCGCGCGGCACTGCCAACTGTGGCAAGTCACCGTTGCCAATGCCCCGCAGGCCAAGCCGCTGGAGAGCCTGGCGCAGACCTACGAGCTGGCCCTGGCCGAAGGCCCGTTGCAGGTGATCAGCCTGCCGGGAGTGTTCAGCCATGGTCGGCTGGATCGCGGCAGCGCCTTGCTGCTGGAGCACCTGGACAAGCTGCCCAGCGGCCATCTGCTGGATTTCGGCTGCGGCGCCGGCGTGTTGGGCGCGGCAATCAAGCGTCGCTACCCGCATAACACCGTGACGCTGCTGGACGTGGATGCCTTTGCCGCTGCCAGCAGTCGGTTGACGTTGGCCGCCAACGGCCTGGACGCCGAGGTACTGACCGGTGACGGAATCGACGCCGCGCCCATGGGCCTGAGCGCGATCCTGAGCAATCCACCGTTCCACGTCGGCGTGCACACCGACTACCACGCCACCGAGAATTTGCTACGAAAAGCGGCCAAACATCTGAAAAACGGCGGCGAATTGCGCTTGGTTGCCAACAGTTTCCTCAAGTACCAGCCGCTGATCGAGGAGCACTTGGGCCCGTGCGCCATCAAAGCGGAAGGCCAGGGTTTTCGCATTTACCGGGCCAAGCGTGGCTGAAGCGTTTTTGGAAAACAGCGCTTGCCCAATCGGATTTGCCTAGGCAGAATCCGCACCGTCCTAGGGGAGTAGTCTCCCGCGAGCGCCATGCTCGCCCGGCATACGTCAACATACTTGGTCAGCAGACCATGGCGTATGCGGCCCAAGCGTCCACGCAGATGGTCGCTGGGTTTGACAAGACCTATGACACGCACACCTTACCCGGGGCGGGAAGGCTGTACGTGTCATAGCCGTGTCGACCCGCCCCTCTTAGGAATCACCTGATGCTGGACTCTTTCCTGGTACCCACCGCCATCGTTGCGCTGGCCGAAATCGGCGACAAGACGCAACTGCTTGCGCTTATCCTCGCTGCTCGCTTTCGCAAACCATGGCCGATCATTGCCGGCATCGTCGCCGCGACCCTGGCCAACCATGCGGCGGCCGGCGCGGTCGGGGCTTGGGTCAGTGGGTTTTTCTCCGCCTCGGTGTTGCATTGGATCCTCGCGGCGAGCTTTGCCGCCACGGCATTGTGGACCCTGGTGCCGGACAAGTTGGACGATGAAGAGGCCAATACCGCCCGCAAGTTCGGACCGTTCCTGACCACGCTGATCGCGTTTTTCCTGGCGGAAATCGGTGACAAGACCCAGATCGCCACGGTGATGCTTGCCGCGCAATACCCGGAGCTCTGGCTGGTGATCATCGGCACCACCGTGGGTATGTTGATCGCTAACGTACCGGTGGTATTGGCGGGCAATTTCGCCGCCGAGAAGCTGCCGCTTGCCCTTATCCGCCGTCTGGCCGCCTCGGCATTTTTCATCCTGGCGATCGTCGCGGTGTACAAGGCGATGCAGAGTAGCGGGTGGGTATGATATGACTCCAGAGCTACCGCGTTATCGTTCTTCGCGAGCAGGCTCGCTCCCACATTTGACCGCTTTGTCCTTGTG
>NZ_JBHFJB010000046.1:51356-54643 GCF_057334555.1 Pseudomonas sp. AGC41 | reverse complement strand
CGCGAAGAGGCCGGCAGGTTCGCCCTTACTTCCTGGCCTGCTGGTAAAGCGGCATCACCTTCGGAATCGCCGCCTGCAACGAGGCGATCCGGCTGCTCGACGAGGGGTGGGTGCTCATGAATTCCGGTGGTGCCCCTTCCGAAGCCTTGGCCATCTTGTTCCACAGGGTGATCGCGGCGTTCGGGTCGTAGCCGGCCCGGGCGGCCAGCTCGAGGCCGATCAGGTCGGCTTCGTTTTCGTTGCCGCGGCTGTTGGGCAAGGTCATGCCGTAGTTGGCCACGGTGTCGGCCAGCGCCAGGCTGTCCTGGCCCAGGCCGAATATGGCACCGGCGCCCTGCTTGGCCATTTCGATACCATAGGCCTTGGACATCGCTTCACGGCCGTGCTCGCGCAAGGCGTGGGCGATTTCATGGCCCATGATCGCGGCGATTTCGGCGTCGGTCAGCTTCAACTGATCGATCAGGCCGCTATAGAACATGATCTTGCCGCCAGGACCGCAGTTGGCGTTGAGCTCATCACTCTTGATCAGGTTCACTTCCCAGTTCCATTGCGCCGAGTCCGGGCGGAACACAGGCGCCTGGGCAATCAGACGGTCGGCAATGACCTGGAGGCGCTTGGCGTCGCTGCTGGTCTTGTCCAGGGCGCCTTGGGAGCTCGCCTCACCCAACGTCTTCTGATAGGACTGCGCATACATCTGGTTGACCTCGGCGGTCGACAGCATGCTGAACATGTACTGCTTGCGCTCCACGCCAACGGCTCCGCCGCTGGTGGTGTTGACTGACTGGCAACCGGCGAGCAGAAGAGCCGCGCCCAGAGCGCTCACCATCAAAGTCTTGTTCATACAAAAGAAGCTCCATGGAATCGTGGGCGTATCCTAGGCCCTGATTGGTATCGGCGCCAGATACGAAGCGAGGGATTACGGTTTTTCGGCCAAGTCCCGCTTGGCCCGATTGCGACACTGGTCTAGCCAAAACAGTCATCCGACGAACAGCGCCTCATGCCGCGCCGCGCAAACGCCGATAAAAAGTCCAGACGTCACTTCCGCGTCCGGAGCCTTTATGAAATTCAGATCGATCCAGTTTTCCGTTGCCGCCCTGGCCGGTGCCATCGTGCTCAGCGTGGTCGGCGCCCTGGTGCTATACGCATTGTTCGCCGGCGCCCGCACCCAGGACATGGTGCAGCAGCGGACCAAGGCGCAGTTCGAGCAACTCATCGAGCAACGCCTCAGTGCCCTGGCCCGTACCCAGGCCAGCCTGATCCAGCGCGAGCTTGAAGCGCCGCTGTTGCTCGCTCGCGGCCTCGCCACCAACAATGCCTTGATGGGCATGAACGCGACCGACGGCAACCGGCAACTGAATATCCCTCGCGAGCAGATGATCAGCCTGCTGCGGGAAACGGTGGTGCGCAATCCGAAGATTCTCGGTGCCTACATCGCCTGGGAGCCGAACGCCATCGACCACGACGATGCCCGCTATGCGAACAGCGAGGTGCTGGGCATGGAAACCAACGGGCGCTTCCTGCCGTGGTGGTTTCGCAACCAGGACGGCAGCCTGGGCCTGGAAAAGCTCGCCGACGTGACGGACCAGAAACTGCTGTCCACCGGCATTCGTGCCAGTGAATATTACCTGTGCTCCCAGGACAGCAAAAAAGCCTGCGTGATCGATCCCGCGCCGTACCGCGTCGGCGACACCATGACCATGCTCGCCTCGTTCATCGAGCCGATCCTGATCGATGGCAAGTTCCAGGGCATCGTCGGCGCCGATCTGTCGGTGAACTTCATCCAGGACATGCTCGTCGCCGCCGACGCCAAGCTGTACGACGGCGCCGGGGAAATGGCCCTGCTCGCCAGCAACAACCGGCTGGTGGCCTTCACCAAGGACCCAGGCAAACTCGGCGAGAAAGCCAGCGATCTGCTGGACGCCAACGAATTGGATAACCTGACCAGGCTCGGCATCGGTGAAGTGCGTTACGACATTGATGAAGAACACGGCCACATCGAGGTGTACATGCCTTTCGGCATCGGCCAGACCGAGGCGCGCTGGACGTTGATGATGCAGTTGCCGCTGAATGCCGTGATGGCGGATCTGCAAGCCTTGCAGAAAGACCTCGATGATCAGCGCGAAACCGACATTTTTGGCATGGCCATGGTCGGCCTGGCGATTGCCGCTATCGGCCTGCTGGTGATCTGGCTGGTGGGCCACGGTATTGCCCGACCGCTCAAGCAAATGGTGGCGATGCTCGACGACATTGCCCAGGGCGAAGGCGACCTGACCCGTCGGCTGACCAGCGACCGCGCCGACGAACTGGGCGCCATCGCCAAGGGTTTCAACACCTTCCTGAGCAAATTGCAGGGGATGATCACCCAGGTAGTGACCTCGGTGCAGAGCGTCAGCGATTCGTCGGAACACACCGCCGACATCGCGATCCGCACCAACCAGGGCGTGCACAAGCAGATGTCGGAAATCGATCAGGTCGCCACCGCCGTGCACGAAATGACCGCCACTGCCCAGGACGTTGCCCGCAATGCAAGCCAGGCAGCCCAAGCCGCCAGTCACGCCGACCAGGCCGCCAGCCAGGGCATGCAGATTGTCCGCGACACCTCGACGTCCATCGGCGCTCTGGCCGAGGAGATCGGCAAAGCCGTGAGCGTGGTCCAGACGCTGGCCAGGGACAGCGAAAACATCAACGCGATTCTCACCGCCATCCGCGGGATCGCCGAGCAGACCAATCTGCTGGCGCTCAACGCGGCCATCGAGGCTGCACGGGCCGGTGAGCAGGGTCGCGGTTTTGCCGTGGTCGCCGACGAAGTGCGCAACCTCGCGCAGAAGACCCAACAGGCCACCGAAGAAATCCAGTCGATGATCCAGCAGCTGCAGCAGGGTACGCGGGACGTGGTGCGGGTCATGGAAGACAGCCAGCAGCGTACCGATGAAAGTGTGCAACACGCGGCAAAAGCGGCCCAGGCCCTGGAGACGATTACCCAGGCCGTGTCGGTGATCAGCGACATGAACACCCAGATCGCCAGCGCCGCCGAGGAGCAAAGCGCGGTGGCCGATGACATCAACCGTAACGTGATCAATATCGGCCAGGTGGCGAACGAAGTGGCCAGCGGCGCCGACGAGTCCAGCGCGGCCAGTGCCGGGTTGACCAAGTTGGCGGAGCAGCAGCGGCGGTTGATCAATCAGTTCAGGGTTTGAGGCTATAGATCTGCGCCGAACCCTGTGGGAGCGAGCTTGCTCGCGAAGGCGTCGTGTCAGGCAACTTCACTTTGCCTGATGTACCGCATT
>NZ_JBHFJB010000046.1:39545-51278 GCF_057334555.1 Pseudomonas sp. AGC41 | reverse complement strand
CAGGAGGACAGCGGGTAGCCACAAATTTTTTGTGGGAGCGAGCCTGCTCGCGAAGGGGCCAGTGCTGTGGCCTAAGAATTCAGGCCGGGGTCAGGCATTCCGGCCCATTGAGTTTCGGGTCGTTGACCATGTTCGCCAGAACCCGCTCGCGCAGCTGCCCCGGCTCGCTCGCCAGCAATCCTTGCAAGGCATGCAAGGGTGTCTCGGGGTCGAGCCACAGGCGCTGGCCCTCTTCATCCAGAATCAACGGGCGGCGCTGGCCGGCCGCCGGCTGGGTGATGACCGCCGTGCTCAGCCACACCTGCTCCTGCACCGGGTACGCTTCCCAGATCGCCGCAAAAAACAGCGACGAGCCCTCCCCCGGCGTCAGCCAGTACGGGCGCTTGCGCGTGCCACCGCGCCATTCATAAAAACCATTGGCGGGCAGCAGGCAACGACGCAAACGCAGGGCTTCGCGGAACATCGGTTGCTCGGCCACGGTTTCGGCGCGGGCGTGCGCCGGGGTCCGAGACAAATCGGTCAGCCACGGCGGCGTCAGGCCCCAACGCGCCCGGGCCAGTTCGCGCTGGCCATCGGCGCCGGCACGCAGCATCAGCACCGAATCGTTGGGCGAGATATTCCATTGGGCCTTCTGGTCGGCGGGGAAGCCGGGCAAGGCCGCGAAAGCAGGGTTCCAGCGAAACAGGGCATAACGTCCACACATGGGGCAACACGACTCTTGTATCAAACGGCCGCCAGCCTAACAGACCAGGGTACCGGGGTAACTGTCAGGCTCATCGCCGGGCACCGGCATCGCGGCATTGTAGGCGGCGATCAGTTCCCGGGCGTATTGCGCCTGCTCGTCCTCCACCGCCAGCCCCAGCAGGCCGTACATCGGCAGCTCACCCGCACCGCCCACCAGATCGCGGCCCACCAGGTGCGCGGTGATGCCTTCGCTGGCGAGCATGCCCTGGAGCAATTCGCCTTCCATCAGGTTTTCCAGCTCGTAGATTCGCTGCATGGCCGCCCCATCATTCGTTTTCGCTGAAGACCTCAAGGTGCCATTCGTCTTGGTGGACCTGCAGGACGAAAGTAATCGGTCGGCAACAGACCTGGCAGTCTTCGATGTAGGTCTGGTCGCCGCCGGACAAATCCACGGAAGTCTCTACCTCCTCCCCACAATACGGACATTCATAAAGAGCAGCTTCCAGCATCGCGGTCTCCCAAGTGACTTGTGCGTATAATCGCCGGTCTATTTGCAGGGCTATTTTTTGCCTGGACTATCTTCCAGGTCGTGCCCTGTCGGTTTTTCGATCGAACCTTTACTTACCCTAGCCGTTTCCAACAAGAGAGCATGATGGGCGAATTCGATGCCATCCGACCTTACAACGACAGCGAAGTCCCAGCGGTGCTGGCACGGCTGCTCAGCGACAAGGCGTTTCTAGATATCCTCACCCACTTCCGCTTCCCGCGCCTGGCCGGCGCTTTCGGCTGGATGCTCAAACCTCTTATAGCGCAGAAGTTGCGTCGAGAGTTCGCCGGTGTGACCTCCGTTGCCACGTTGCAGGACAAAGTCGAGTTCTACGTCGACCACACCATCGAGCGTGCCACCGATGGCGTGACCTACACCGGGGTCGAACAATTCAAGTCCGGCAATGCCTACCTGTTCATCGCCAACCATCGCGACATCGTGATGGACCCGGCCTTCGTCAACTATGCCGTGTACCACGCCGGCCTGCCGACCCCGCGCATTGCCATCGGCGACAACCTGCTGCAGAAGCCGTTTGTCAGCGATCTGATGCGCCTGAACAAGAGCTTCATCGTGCACCGCTCCATCACCGGACGCCGAGAAAAAATGGCGGCGTACCAGTTGCTGTCGGCCTACATCAACCACTCGATCCGCAACGATTGCGCCTCGATCTGGATCGCCCAGGCCGAGGGCCGGGCGAAGGACGGTGATGACCGGACCGAGTCGGCGATCCTGAAGATGTTCCACATGAGCCGCAAGGACGAGCCGTTCGGCGAGGTCATTCGCTCGTTGAACCTGACGCCGGTGTCGATCAGCTACGAATATGACCCGTGCGACCAGGCCAAGGCCCGCGAGCTGTACATCCGCGCCACCACCGGCACGTACACCAAGGCGCCGGGTGAGGATGACGTCAGCATCGCCAAGGGCATCACCGGCTACAAGGGCCGGGTCCATGTGAACTTCGCTGCGCCGATCACCGAACTGTTCGAAGACACCAAACAACTGGCCGTGGAGATGGACCGGCAGATACTCGGCGGTTATCGCCTGTTCCCGGTGCATTACCTGGCCTACGCGCAATGGGCCGATGCCGACCCGCAGTTGCAGGTTCCGACGGCGGCCGAGGTCTTCGGTGCCGAAGAACTGGCCAAGGCTGAAGAAGAATGGCAGCGCCGGCTGGAAGCCTGCCCGGAGGAATACCGGCCGTTCCTGGTGCTGCAATACGCGACGCCGGTGCGTAACCAGTATCGGGTCAGGGCCGGGTTGGCGCTTTAAAGTCTCGCAAGGACGACACCGAACCTTGTGGCGAGGGATCAGACCTGCGTGCTGATCCACGACATCAGCAACGCCAACCCCAGGCAAGCGAAGCCGAAACGGTAGAAGAACCGGTTCATGCGTTGGGTGGCCAGGTCCAGCAGCGCTTCGAATCGTTCATTGCCTTCGCTGCTGCGCTCCGCAAGGCAGGCCCGCGCACGCAGTTCGCGGCGTCGCGTCGCGTGCAGCACCCAGCCACCCGGACAGGCAAACAGCAGCGCGAGCAGGTTGATCAGTTTGGCGGGGTGGGCAGCGAACAGCGAGAACAGTTGCAACGACATCACAAACCTCAAGCGAAAACGGACGCCTTGCGCCCGGAGCCTACGAACAGGGCGCGGATTCTACCGAAAGCCAGTCGCCTTGCGCGGCTTTTTCCGACCGGTAACGATCCCGCTCAATGCTGAATGCTTTTGTGGCGAGGGTTAATTTCCCCCGTCACGGTTTCGTCATATGGATAGGCCACCCTGTCGCCCTCCAAAACCCGTACGGAATCCGTCATGCTGCACGCCGAAAACCAGGATCGTCTCTACTTGATCAGCCCGAGCGATGAACAACAGAACCTTGTCGGCAGCCTGTCCTTCAATGTCCAGGATCGGCATTGGCTGGTGTATTGCGCCCTCGGCGGCCATCAACATGCCGACCTTCCGGAGGCAGATCTGCTGACCGGGATCAGTGTGCTGGAGCTGTTTTCCCAAGCTGCTTGAATCGCACCCATGAAAAAGCCCGCAAAAGCGGGCTTTTTTATGGGTGTCGGAACGTTACTCCGCCAGCACCTGGCCAATGGTCGGGTCCTTGAACAGGCGCGTCAGCGCATCGCTCAACACATCGCTGACCAGCTTGGTGTTGGTGTCCTGGTTGGGCGCCATGCCGAAGCGTTGATCCAGCGAAGCACCGTAACGACCGCTGTAGCGGCGGTTGGCGTTCTGCACGTCGGAGCGGAACGTCGCGCCGATGGTGGCTTCGGTCACGTACATGCCTTCCTTGGGCGACTGGTATTTCAGCTCGGCCAGGGTCACGGTCAGTTGCGGGGCGTTCATTGCGTTCTGCGTCGGGGTGAAGCCGAGCAGACGCACGGCCGCTTCAGCCTGGGCCTGCAGTTTTGGCAGGACCTGCGCACCCTGCACCGTGATCACGCTGGTTTCAGGGTACAGACCGCCGCGCGTGCCGAGGGTTGGCGACGGGCGACCGTCCACGACCCGTACCACCACCGGCTGGCCGCGACCCACTGGCGCCAGCTGGGCGTTGAGCTTGGGTTCCGGGTTAAGTTGTTGCGGGCTGTGGGCACAGCCGACAAGGGTCAGACTGGTCACGGCGATCAAACCGAACAACAGGCGTTGCAACATGCTCTTCTCTCCAGAAACGGGCACAAACAGGCCGGCAGTATAGCGGTGCGCCATCGCGGCGAACTAGCGTCGCCGCATGAATACTGAAATGTCTGACAGGGACCGCGGTGGCCGGTTCCTGTCACCGTGTTGTCATTGTCCTTACACCGGGGTGTCATGCCGGGCTGTCAGGCTGGTCTCAAGTTCCCCGGACACGGTATCCGACCATGCGTTTTCTCATCTCCCTGTTTACCCCGCGCCCGCATCACCGTTGCTTCGCCCTGCTCGACCGCAGCGGTCGTTGCCAGGCATTCAAGCAATGCAGCCTGCAGCCCATGGGCGATGGCTGGGTCGAAATCGAAGAGATCCGTCTCAATTGGCTGCATCAGCCGTTGCCCGCCAGCGCCCTGGTACAAGCGCCCCGCGCTCGTGCGCGCAGCCGCCAGTTGTTGGCCGTCTGACCGCAAGGCTAATAAAAGTCATAAAACACGACCATTTCCGCGCGTTTCTTCGCTACAATCTCCCCCCGATTATAAGGACGTCTCCTGATCGGGCCCCGCAACGCCGCTGATGCGCTTGTATTGGCACCCCGCACCGCCCACAGAGAGCCGCCCACACAGATCGAGTGAAGCTGGCGCGCTTGCTGTTTCCCTGGCAAATCACTGCTTTTCGCGAATCTGCAGAGCTGTCATTACGCTCGGTCACTGAGCTGTCTGCCCGTTTTGCCTGTCATGTATTACATGGGGGCATCCAGATCGGGCGCGGTGCCAGGCTGGGACAGCCCTTTTTGAGGTTCACGTCTTCAAAAGAGCGTGAAAAAACGGGTTTTCACAACTTCACAAGAGTGTGGCGAGCAAATGAAGAGTTTTGCGTCTGAACAAGCACCATCGGCGTCTGGAACAGCCCAACGACACAGGACCGGATATCGCTCAAGAACCGGCGCCTGAAGCCTGTCCGCTACGGATTTGGTTGCACGAACGGATGTCTCGGCCATAAGTCGAATTGCCCGCCCGGCGCTTAAATGAGTTCATGGGACTCTTGAGGCCAGGCTGCATGCATCCGCAGTGTTGCGAAAAATTGCGAAGATTCGGACATGGCGATCCTGGCCATGGATACCTGGGGCGCAACTGACCTGCCCCGCTTCCTGGCCGCTATGCCGACAATTTGGTGCTGCAGATTTTGGAGACGCGTTAAATGGCGCATAACGAAGCAGTCGACGTAGTTCTGGTAGGGGCCGGCATCATGAGTGCCACCCTGGCCGTACTGCTCAAGGAGCTCGACCCGGCGATTTCGCTGGAAGTCGTCGAGCTGATGGATTCGGGTGCCGCGGAGAGTTCCAATCCCTGGAACAACGCCGGTACCGGCCACGCCGGGCTGTGTGAGCTGAACTACACGCCCCAGGCCGCCGATGGCAGTGTCGACATCAAGAAAGCCGTGCACATCAACACCCAGTTCGAGGTGTCGAAGCAGTTCTGGACGTACCTGACCAAAAAAGGCACGTTCGGCTCTTCGAAATCCTTCATCGCCCCGGTGCCGCACCTGAGCTTCGTGCAAGGCGAGAAAGGCGTGGAATTCCTCAAGAAACGCTTCGAACTGATGCGCCAGCACCATGCCTTCGCCGACATGGAATACACCGAAGACCGCGACCAGATGGCCGAGTGGATGCCGCTGATGATGCCAGGCCGCCCGGCAGACGAAGTCATCGCCGCCACCCGCGTCATGAACGGTACCGACGTCAACTTCGGCGCCCTGACCAACCAATTGCTCAAGCACCTGGGCAGCGCGCCGGACACCCAGATCAAATATTGCAAGCGCGTCACCGGCCTCAAGCGCAAGGGCGATGGCTGGACTGTGAGCATCAAGGACGTCAATTCCGGTAGCACCCGTGAAGTCGACGCCAGGTTCGTTTTCCTCGGTGCCGGCGGCGCCGCGTTGCCGCTGCTGCAAGCTTCGGGCATTGAAGAGAGCAAGGGCTTCGGCGGTTTCCCGGTCAGCGGCCAGTGGCTGCGTTGCGACAACCCGGAAGTGGTCAGGCATCACCAGGCCAAGGTCTACAGCCAGGCCGCGGTGGGCTCGCCGCCGATGTCGGTGCCGCACCTCGATACTCGCGTGGTCGACGGCAAGAAATCCCTGCTGTTCGGGCCATACGCCGGGTTCACCACCAAGTTCCTCAAGCACGGCTCGCTGATGGACCTGCCGCTGTCGGTACGCGCCGGCAACATTGGCCCGATGCTGGCCGTGGCCCGGGACAACATGGACCTGACCAAATACCTGATCAGCGAAGTGATGCAGTCCATGGAACAGCGCCTGGAATCGCTGCGGCGCTTCTACCCCGAGGCGAAAGCCGAGGACTGGCGCCTGGAAGTGGCTGGCCAGCGGGTGCAGATCATCAAGAAAGATCCGAAGAAAGGCGGCATTCTGCAGTTCGGTACCGAACTGGTGGCGGCCAAGGACGGCACCCTCGCCGCCCTGCTCGGCGCTTCTCCGGGCGCTTCGGTCACCGTGTCGATCATGCTCGAACTGATCGAGCGCTGCTTCCCGGAAAAAGCCAAGGGGGAGTGGGCCGCCAAGCTCGCGGAGATTTTCCCGGCCCGGGAAAAGGTCCTGGAAACCGATGCGGCGCTGTATCGCAAGGTCAACGCGCAGAACAACATCGCGCTGGAACTGGTTGAAGCAAGCAGCGAAACCCAAAGCTACGCTTGATTCGTCCGAATAAAAAAACGCCCCGTTCTCCATGAGAGCGGGGCGTTTTCTTCTTTTCGTGGCGAGGGAGCTTGCTCCCGCTGGCCTGCGCAGCAGGCCTGAATCAATCAGCCACGCGCCTTCTCGACCAATTCAATGTATTCCTGGGCATTGCGCTGATCGCGAACCAGCGCCACGAAATCATTACCGTGCTCGTCCTTGCCGTTGAGGTCATGACCCGCCTCGACAAAGAACGTCAGGAAGCGCTCGAAATCGTCGACGCGCAGCCCACGGTAGGCCTTGATCAGTTTGTGCAGCGACGGCGAAGTGGCATCGACGGGCTCGAAATTGAGGAACAGCTTGATCTGTTCGTCACCAATCTCGTCACCAATCACTTGTTTCTTGTCTTTACGCATTGCCGGCTCCAGCTCGCACAGTTCAAGGGCGGGCAGTTTACCCCCGGCGGGCCTCGGGGCTCAACGCGGGCGTGCGGCACCAGTGTGCAGGTCGGCCCAGATATGGCCGTTGGCGTAGCTGAGGAACTGCACGTAGACCGTGTCGTTGCGCAGCAGATCGATCACCACCCGGTACTGGGCCTGTGGATAAGACAGCGTCAGGGTCTTGCTCGCCTCATCGAATACCGGCTTCTTCAGGCTTTTGCTTTCGCCATCAAAATTGAGGATCACCTGGCTGATGGTGGCGCCCTTGTTCAAGGGCTTGCCCTTGAGCCGCACCATCAGCGGCGAAGTGACCGGGATCGGCTGCTGGTTGGATGGGCGCTGGTTGCCCAGCACCACCGAATACTCGGTGACTTGCAGCAACTGTTGCTGCTCCGGCTGCTCCTGACGCGCCACCAGGTCATCGGGGGGCAGGAACTGGCTGTGCATCGGCGCGGCCACGGCCGCCAAGGGCAGGCTGGTTATCAACAGCAACGTGGCGCAGCGGCGGATCGATACACGCATGACAGGCTCCGGGGACATGGCTGGGCACGCTAGCATTCCTTGAAAAAATATGCGACCCGGGTCAATACAGCGGGGCTTGCGGCGCGGCATACTCGGTGAGGCCATCGGTGTCGGCCCGCTGGCGTATGCCTTTTGTGGCGAGGGAGGTTGCTCGCGCTCGGCGGCGCAGCCGTCGTAAATCGGCTACCGCGTTCCGTCTGAAAGATTTCAATGGCCCATCTTGGGTCTGCTGCGCAGCCCAGCGGGAGCAAGCTCCCTCGCCACGGGTTTACTGTCGAGTCTATACGAGGAGCATCATGGCCTTCTCCGCCCCACCGCTGTTCGCCGCCTGGCGCCAAGCCTGGCGTGCCGGTTACACCCTTGAGCGCCTGCGCGGCGACCTGGTGGCCGGGCTTACGGTCGGCATCATCGCCATCCCCCTGGCCATGGCCCTGGCAATCGCCGTTGGCGTGCCGCCACAACATGGTCTTTACACGGTGCTGGTGGCCGCCCCCTTGATTGCCCTGACCGGCGGCTCGCGCTTCAACGTGAGCGGGCCGACGGCCGCATTCGTCGTCATCCTGCTGCCCATCACCCAGCAACACGGCCTGGGCGGCCTGCTGCTGTGCACGATGCTTGCCGGCCTGATCCTGATTGCGCTGGGGCTGATGCGCGCCGGGCGCTTGATCCAGTTCATCCCTTATCCGGTGCTCCTCGGTTTCACCGCCGGGATCGGCGTGGTGATCGCGACCCTGCAATTGAAGGACCTGTTGGGCCTGAGCACTGCGGGCCAGGCCAGGCACTACATCGAACAGCTCGGCGAATTGATCGTGGCGCTACCCAGCGCACGGCTTGGCGACGCCATTATCGGCGCGGCATGCCTGGCCGTATTGATAACCTGGCCGCGCTGGGTGCCACGCGTCCCGGGTCATCTGGTCGCGCTGCTGATCGGCGCGTTGCTGGGGCTGGCCATCGAGCGCGCCGGACTGCCGGTCGCGACGCTGGGCGAACGCTTCAGTTATGTTGTCGATGGCATCGTCTATCCCGGCATCCCGCCTTTCCTGCCGCGCTTCGACTGGCCCTGGAACCTGCCGAATGGCCAGGGCGCTGCGTTGGTACTTTCCTATGACCTGTTCCGCCAATTGCTGGGTCCGGCCTTCGCCATCGCCATGCTCGGCGCCATCGAGTCATTGCTCTGCGCGGTGGTGGCGGATGGCATGACCGGGAGCAAGCACGATCCCAACGCCGAATTGATCGGCCAGGGCCTGGGCAATCTCGTGGCGCCGTTGTTCGGCGGCATCACTGCCACTGCCGCGATTGCCCGTAGCGCGACCAACGTGCGCAGCGGCGCGTCATCACCAATGGCGGCGATCATCCACAGCCTGGTGGTGCTGGTGGCGATTGTATCGCTCGCACCGTTGTTCAGTTACTTGCCGATGGCGGCACTGGCGGCGTTGCTGGTGATGGTCGCCTGGAACATGAGCGAGGCCGGGCATGTGCTGCATACCCTGCGCATCGCCCCGCGCAGCGACGTGCTGGTGCTACTGACCTGCCTGGGCCTGACGGTGCTGTTCGACATGGTCCTGGCCGTCGCCGTCGGCCTGTTGCTGGCCGCCGGGCTGTTCATCAAGCGCATGAGCGAACTGACTGACAGCGCCGAGCTGCCACGCGATGCCCACCAGGCCTTGCTGGACATGCCCGAGCATGTTCGCTGCTACGCCATTCGCGGGCCGCTGTTCTTCGGCGCGGCGGAGAAGGCCCTGGATGTGCTGCGCCGGTTCGACCCAGGCGTCCGGGTGGTGGTCGTGGACATGAGCGCCGTGCCGATGCTCGACATGACTGCGCTGGCCGCGCTGGAAAATATCCTCAGGGATTATCGAAAGCAGGGCATCGGGCTGATCCTGGTCGCGACCGCACCGAGGGTACGCCTGAAACTGCGCCGCGCCGGGGTCCACCGCGAGCAGCGGCAGTTGGCGTATGTGCAGACGCTGGAACAGGCGCGGAGCAAAAGTGAGCGCTGGCTGGCCGCGAGCGCAGCGCACCCAAGACTGGTTTGATTGTGTGACGAGGGAGCTTACTCCCGCTGGACTGCGCAGCAGGCCATCTTGCGGTTGCTGCGCAACCGAGCGGGAGCAAGCTCCCTCGCCACAAAAGCGTCCCTGCCACAGGGGATGCCGATCAATCGAACTGAGCGCGCATCCAGGCCTGGTATTGCGCCACGCCGGGCTCGCCCTCGCGGGGCGCCCAGTGAGCCAGCTCGCCGTCGCCCACCGGCCGGTACGGGCCGGCCTTGCACTCGAACATCAGGCTGTCGGCCTCAAGCACCACCAGACCGTGATACACCCCGGCCGGCAGGTCGATGCCGAGGCAATCACCGCCAGCCTGGAGGACTCGCTTGTCGATCACCGCTCCGGTGTCGTCGAAGATCAACACACCGAGCCTGCCCTTGAGCACCAGCAAGGTTTCCGCCTTGTCGGCGCTCAAATGGCGGTGCGGCGGAATGTAGGTCGAAGGCTGCAAGCCCACCGCCATGCGATGGCACGGCTCGTCCATCTGATGAAGATTGTGGTGTTGCCGTCCACGGGGATTGGCCGCGGCTTTCCCGGCCAGTTCATCGAACAGGGTCTGGTCCAGAAACGTCGGCCGGTCCATCCGGTTACATTCCCTTGACGGCAAAAATACCGTTGGCGTTACGCCAGTAGCCTTTGTAGTCCATGCCATAGCCAAAGATGTAGCGATCGATGCACGGCAGCCCGACGAAATCGGCTTTCAGGTCGGAACGGGCCTTGCGGTCGTGGTCCTTGTCGATCAGCACGGCGGTATGTACGGCACGCGCGCCAGCGTGTTTGCAGAAGTCGATGATCGCGCCCAGGGTGTGACCTTCATCGAGAATATCGTCAATGATCAGCACGTCGCGGTCGATGAACGAGACTTCCGGCTTGGCTTTCCAGAACAGGTCGCCGCCGCTGGTTTCGTTGCGATAACGGGTGGCGTGCAGGTAGGAAGCTTCCAAAGGGAAGTTCAGGCAGGTCAGCAGCTTGCCGGAGAAAATCAGCCCGCCGTTCATCACGCAGAACACCACCGGGTTGCGGTCAGCCAACTGATCGTTGATTTGCGCACCGACACGGGCAATGGCCGCTTCGACTTCAGCTTCGGTGTACAGGCAGTCAGCCTCTCGCATGACTTGACGGATATGCTCGAGATCAGCGGACATGGCGCTCTCCAAGGGTGGCGTTTGCGGAAAAGCGGGCAAAGGTACGCATCCCGCCCGGCCAGATCAAGCGTTTGTGGACTAACGTTCTGTATTGTCTATAGGACAACACCCTCGGATAGATTAATCTAGGCCGGTTTTTTTGCCCGCCGCCGGAGCCTTCCCCATGCCCATCCTCGAGATCCGCCACCCGCTGATCAGACATAAACTCGGCCTGATGCGCCGCGCCGACATCAGCACGAAGAACTTCCGCGAGCTCGCCCAGGAAGTCGGTGCCCTGCTCACCTACGAAGCCACCAAGGACCTGCCGCTGGAATCCTACGAGATTGCCGGTTGGGCGGGCACGGTGCAGGTGGAAAAGATCGCCGGCAAGAAGATCACCGTGGTGCCGATCCTGCGCGCCGGTATCGGCATGCTCGAAGGCGTCCTGAGCCTGATTCCGGGGGCCAAAGTCAGCGCCGTCGGCGTGGCCCGCAACGAGGAGACGCTGCAGGCCCATACCTACCTGGAAAAACTGGTGCCGGAAATCGACGAGCGCCTGGCGATGATCATCGACCCGATGCTCGCGACCGGCAGCTCCATGGTTGCCACCATCGACCTGCTGAAAAAAGCCGGTTGCCGGGACATCCGCGCCATGGTCCTGGTCGCCGCGCCCGAAGGCATCAAGGCGGTGGAAGATGCCCACCCCGACGTGACCATCTATACCGCCTCCATTGACCAGAAACTCAACGAACACGGCTACATCATCCCGGGCCTGGGCGATGCCGGCGACAAGATCTTCGGCACCAAGCAGAAGGACGCCTGAGCATGCAGGATGAATTCAACGATCCGCTCTGGCGTCAGGTGTTGTCTGGCGCACAGATGCTGTTCGTCGCCTTCGGCGCGCTGGTGCTGATGCCGCTGATCACCGGCCTGGACCCGAACGTGGCGCTGTTTACGGCGGGCCTGGGGACGCTCCTGTTCCAGATCGTTACCGGGCGTCAGGTGCCGGTATTCCTGGCGTCGAGTTTTGCCTTCATCACGCCGATCATTCTCGCC
>NZ_JBHFJB010000046.1:30516-39525 GCF_057334555.1 Pseudomonas sp. AGC41 | reverse complement strand
GCGGCCGGTTTCGTCTATACGTTTCTGGGCCTGGCGGTGAAGATCAAGGGCACCGGATTCATTGATCGACTGCTGCCACCGGTGGTGATCGGCCCGGTGATCATTTCCATCGGCCTGGCAATGGCGCCAATCGCCGCCAACATGGCGATGGGCAAGGCCGGCGACGGCACCGAGCTGATTCACTATCAGACCGCGATGCTGATCTCGATGCCGGCGTTGCTTACTACCCTGATCGTCGCGGTGTTCGGTAAAGGCATTTTCCGCCTGGTGCCGATCATCTCCGGCGTATTAGTGGGTTTTGCCATGGCCTTTTTCTTCGGCGTCGTCGACACCGCAAAAATCGCCGCCGCCCCCTGGTTCGCCCTGCCGGCCTTCACCGCGCCGGAGTTCAACTGGCAAGCGATCCTGTTCATCGTGCCGGTAGCGCTGGCGCCGGCCATCGAACACATCGGCGGGGTGATCGCCGTGGGTAGCGTGACCGGTCGCGACTACCTGAAAAAACCCGGCCTGCACCGCACGCTGTTCGGTGACGGTATCGCCACCACCGCAGCCGGCCTGTTCGGCGGCCCGCCCAACACCACCTATGCCGAAGTGACTGGCGCGGTGATGCTGACCAAGAACTACAACCCGAAAATCATGACCTGGGCCTCGGTCTTTGCCATCAGCCTGGCGTTCATCGGCAAGTTCGGCGCCCTGCTGCAAAGCATCCCGGTGCCGGTAATGGGCGGGATCCTGTGCCTGTTGTTCGGTTCGATCGCGGCGGTGGGCATGAACACGCTGATCCGCCACAAGATCGACCTGGGCGAAGCACGCAACCTGGTGATCGTTTCGGTGACGCTGGTGTTCGGCATCGGCGGCGTACTGGTTGGCACCGGTACCGGCCCGGACGACTTCGGCCTCAAGGGCATCGCGCTGTGCGCCGTGGTGGCGATCGCGTTGAACCTGATCTTGCCGGGCAATGATGGCTGGAAGCAGAAGAAGACGGACGAGCCGCTGATTTGAGTTTTCGTCGTCAGTCAGAAGCTTCGCGAGCAGGCTCGCTCCCACAGGGGATGTTGTGAACACAAACTTTGTGACCACACGCTTTTTTTGTGGGAGCTAGCCTGCTCGCGAAGGGGCCGCTGATATCTACAACGCCAGCGGCGCCCGTTCGCAAAGGGTGCTCAACACCTTCGCCCACTGCGGCTCATCATTGAGGCACGGCACCAGCACCAACTCCTCACCTCCCGCTTCGCGGAACTGCTCACGCCCGCGATCGCCGATTTCTTCCAGCGTCTCGATGCAATCGGCAACGAATGCCGGGCACATTACGAGGATTTTCTTCACGCCGCTTTTGGCCAGTTCGTCCAGGCGCGCCTCGGTATAAGGTTCGATCCACTTGGCCCGTCCCAGTCGCGACTGGAACGACACCGACCATTTGCCATCCGCCAGCCCCATCTGCCGGGCGAACAGCTCGGCGGTACGAATACACTGGGCGCGGTAACACGTGGCGATGACTTCCGGCGGCGCGTTCCGGCAGCAATCGGCGTCCTTGAAGCAGTGAAAGCCTGTAGGGTCGAGTTTGGTCAGGTGCCGCTCCGGCAAGCCATGGAAGCTCAGCAGTAAATGGTCGTAATCCTGCATCAGGTACGGCTTGGCGCTGGCAACCAGGGCATCGATATATTCCGGCTGGTCATAGAAGGGCTGGAGAATCGAGAACTGCACCTTGAGCTTTTTCTCGCGCACGACCCGCTTGGCTTCTTCGATGACCGTGGTCACGGTGCTGTCGGCGAACTGCGGATACAGCGGCGCCAGGGTGATTTTTGTGTGCCCCTGGCTTGCCAGGCGCACCAGGGTCGATTCGATCGATGGCTCGCCATAACGCATTGCCAGTTCCACCGGGCCCTGGGTCCATTGTGCGTTCATGGCCTGTTGCAGGCGGCGACTGAGGACCACCAGCGGCGAACCCTCTTCCCACCAGATCGAGGCATAGGCGTGGGCCGACTGCTCGGGGCGCTTGACCAGGATCAGCGACACCAGCAACCGCCGCACCGGCCATGGCAGGTCGATGACGTAGGGGTCCATCAGAAATTGGTTGAGGTAGCGGCGTACATCGGCCACCGAGGTGGAGGCAGGCGAACCCAGATTCACCAGAAGCAACGCGTGATCGGTCATGCAACGTCCTATTTCAGAGGCGACCCGACAAATCTTCCAGGGCCGCAGGCAACTCAGTGAACCGGAATGAAAACCCCGCCGCCTGCAACCGGGCGGGCGTGGCGCGCTGGCCGCCCAGCAACAGCAATGACAACTCCCCCAACGCGATTTTCAACGCCAGCTCCGGCATCGGCACCACGGCCGGGCGATGCAGCACGCGCCCCAAGGCCTTGGCGAAATCGCGGTTGCGCACCGGGTTCGGTGCGCAGGCATTATAAGGACCGCTGGCATCACTGCGGAGCAGAAGAAAATCAATCAGGGCGATTTGATCGTCGATATGAATCCAGGGCATCCATTGCCGGCCGCTGCCGATACGCCCGCCCATAGCCAGTTTGAACGGCAGCAACAGCCGCGACAAAAAGCCGCCCTCGGCAGACAGGACCAGGCCGGTGCGAACCAGCACCACGCGTATGCCCAGCGCTTCGGCACGTTGCGCGGTTTCTTCCCAGGCGATGCACAACTGGCTGGCGAAGTCTTCGCTCACCGGCCCGGACTCTTCGGTCAACTCCCGCTCGCCGCCGTCGCCATACCAGCCCACCGCAGAGCCGGAAATCAGCACCTGCGGTTTCTGTTCGCAACGCTCCAGCCAGGCCAGCAGAACCTCGGTCAGCGTGACGCGGCTGCTCCACAGCAGCATCTTGCGTTTATGGCTCCACGGCCGGTCGCCGATAGGCGCGCCGGCAAGGTTGACGACCGCGTCCACCGGTTCGCCAAGCTCATCGAGGCTGGCGATACCGCGCACCTGCGCGCCGCAGATTTTCGCCACCTGTTCGGGCCGACGACTCCAGACCGTCAGGCGATGTCCCTGCTCCAGCCAGTGCCGGCAGAGTTGACGTCCGATCAAACCAGTACCGCCGGTCAGCAATATGTGCATGAGATGTTCCTCGGCTCGCGTTTTACCTGGCCCATTAGTCTATTTTTATAAGTAGGCATTTTTCATATCGGACAGGGTCTGTACCTAACAATAGGACAACCCGCCAAAACGCGAACGGTAAAACTTATACCAAAAACCAGAATTGTACAGGATTAAACGACGGCGTAGTCTGTACAGAAAGGTAAACGAGGCCCTCATGACTGTACCCATCGCAATCATCGGCACCGGCATCGCCGGACTTTCAGCCGCCCAGGCCCTGACGGAGGCCGGGCATGTCGTTCAACTCTTCGATAAAAGCCATGGCAGCGGCGGCCGCATGTCGAGCAAGCGCAGCGACGCCGGCGCACTGGACATGGGCGCACAATATTTCACCGCCCGGGATCGGCGCTTCGTCACGGAAGTCCAGCGCTGGCAAGCCAACGGCTGGGCGGCGGAATGGAACCCGCAGCTCTATCACTTCCAGGATGGGCAGATGAGCCCCTCTCCGGACGAGCAGACCCGCTGGGTCGGCACTCCGCGCATGAGCGCCATCACCCGCGCCCTGCTCGGTGAGCTGCAGGTGCAGTTCTCCTGCCGTATCACCGAGGTCTTTCGAGGCCAGGAACACTGGCACTTGCAGGACGCCGAAGGGTTTACCCATGGTCCGTTCGGCCAGGTCGTGATTGCCACGCCCGCGCCCCAGGCCACCGCATTGCTCGCCGCCGTGCCGAAACTGGCCGGCGTCGCCGCCGGGGTGAAAATGGACCCCACCTGGGCAGTGGCGCTGGCCTTTGAACAACCCTTGGATACGCCAATGGAAGGTTGCTTTGTCCAGGACAGCGCCCTCGACTGGCTCGCCCGCAACCGCAGTAAACCAGGGCGCGATGCCAAGCTCGACACCTGGGTGCTGCATGCCACCAGCGACTGGAGCCGCCAGCACATCGACCTGCCCAAGGAAGCGGTGATCGAGCATTTGCACGGCGCCTTCGCAGAACTGCTGCACAGTGCGATGCCTGCGCCGAGCTTCAGCGTGGCGCATCGCTGGCTTTATGCCCGCCCCGCCGGCAGCCACGAATGGGGCGCCCTGGCCGACGCCGACCTCGGTTTGTATGTGTGCGGAGACTGGTGCCTGTCCGGCCGGGTCGAAGGTGCCTGGCTCAGTGGCCAGGATGCCGCCCGTCGCTTGCACGCCAGCCTTCAGTAGGCGCATTACGCAGGCCATCCGCTGCTGTCACGAAAGGCAGCAGCTCGCCGGCAAGGTCACAACATGCTCTTGGATTGGAACAATCGGTTGACTTGTCTACGTACAGACCTATGATGAAAATATTGTACAACAAATAATACCTGTACAAGATTTGCCAGCAGAGGTCGCCCATGCCCAACGAAGCTATCGCCAAACCGAAAATTGCCATCAGCGCCTGCCTGATGGGTGCCGAAGTGCGCTTCAACGGTGGTCACAAGCAATCGCCGTTGTGCAGCCGCACATTGGTCGAGTACTTCGATTTCGTGCCGGTGTGTCCGGAAGTCGCCATTGGCCTGGGCATCCCGCGCGAGCCGATCCGGCTGGTCGGCAATCCTGCGCATCCCAACGCGGTCGGCACGGTGAAGCGAGACCTCGACGTGACCCAGCCATTGGCCGATTACGGACAACAGATGGCCGCCGAGCTGGATGACGTCTGCGGCTACATCTTCATGCAGAAGTCGCCGTCCTGCGGGCTGGAGCGGGTCAAGGTCTATGACCGCAACGGCGTGCCACAGGACGGCGGCGGTCGCGGCGTCTACGCCCAGGCCTTTTGCGAGCGCCACCCCGATCTGCCGGTGGAAGAAGACGGCCGCCTCAACGATCCAGTACTGCGCGAAAACTTTCTGACCCGGGTATTCGCCTATGCCGCCTGGCAACCGTTGCGCCGTAGGGGGCTGACCCGACGCGACCTGATTGAATTTCACTCACGCTACAAGTACCTGTTGATGGCCCACAACCCGGAGCAATACAAGGCGTTGGGCAACATGCTGGGCAACATGGGCAAGGCCGATCCCGACGAACTGGGCCAACGCTATTTCAGCGCGCTGATGGCGGCCTTCAAGAAATGCGCCACCCGACGCACGCACACCAACGTCCTGCAGCACCTGAGCGGTTATCTCAAGCGCGCCATTGACGCCGATGACAAGCAGGAGGTGCAGCACCTGATCGGGCAGTACCGTCTCGGCATCGTGCCGCTGGTGGTGCCGCTGACACTGCTCAAGCATCATCTGCGCCAGCACCCCGATCCCTATCTCGCGCAACAGGTCTACCTGCAACCGCACCCCGAGAACCTCAGCTTGCGAAACGCCATCTGATGAAGAACGAACTCGACTCCAGCGCCAGCGAAGACCTCGGCGCCGACTTCGCCAAGGCCCTCGCGCAGGGCTGGCTGCCCATCCGTGAAGTCGCCCGGCAAACCGGCGTCAATGCCGTCACGCTGCGGGCCTGGGAACGGCGCTACGGGCTGATCGTGCCGCACCGCACGCCCAAGGGCCATCGCTTGTTCAACCGCGAACATGTGCAGCGGATTCTGAGCATCCTCACCTGGATCGATCGTGGCGTGGCAGTAAGCAAAATAAAACCGTTGCTCGACACACCGCAGCCGTCAGGCGAGCCGTTGGAAGACGACTGGCAACGTCAGCGCCATGCCCTGATGCTGGCGGTGACGCAACTGGCCGAGCGTCAGGTCGATGAGTCGGTGAACCAGGCCATGGCGCTCTATCCGCCTTGGACTGTTTGTGAACAGTTGCTCCTGCCCTTGCTGGGCGAGTTGCAATTGCGCTGGCAGAGTCAGTTCGGCGCGCAGCTGGAAAAGGTCTTTCTGTACTCCTGGCTGCGCAGCAAATTCGGCAGCCGGATCTATCACAACAACCGCCAGTTGCGCGGCGCACCGCTGCTGATGATCAACCAGTCCGAGGTGCCCCAGGAGCCCCAGTTGTGGCTCACCGCCTGGCTGGCAAGCAGCGCCGACTGTCCCGTGGAGGTGTTCGACGGACCGCTCCCGGCGGGCGAGCTGGCTTTGGCGGTCGAACGTCTCAAGGCCCGCGGCGTGCTGCTGTATTCGAGCCAGGCACTGAACCTGTCGCAACTGCCCAGGCTGCTGGGCGGGCTCGACTGCCCGATCATCATCGCCGGCCCCGCCGCCTCGATTCACCAGGCCAAGCTGTCCGCCAGCGCGGCAATGAGCAACGTCAGTTGGGCCGAAGATCCGTTATCGGCTCATCGCGAACTGAGCCGCAGAGAACTCCTCTAGATGGAAAAAACCATGCAATTGGTCTGGCTGCGCAGCGACTTGCGCCTGCACGACAACACCGCCCTGGCAGCCGCCGCTGCCCGAGGCCCGTGCGCAGCGGTCTACCTGCCGAGCCCGAAGCAATGGCTGGCCCATGACGATGCGCCCTGCAAGATCGATTTCTGGTTGCGCAACCTCGCGGCATTGAGCACGACCCTGGCCGAACTGAATATCCCATTGTTGATCCGCAACACGGAGTACTGGAAGCAGGCTCCGCAAGCACTGGTCACGTTATGTCGCGAGCTGGGCATCGGTGCCGTACACGTCAACGAGGAATACGGCCTGAATGAAACCCGGCGCGACGCCGACGTCGCCCAGGCGTTGAAGGAAGAGGGCGTGGAGTTTCACAGCCATCTCGACCAGCTCCTGTTCAAGCCCGGCAGCGTCCTGACCAAGACCGGCAGCTATTTCCAGGTGTTCAGCCAATTTCGCAAAGTCTGCTATAGCCGCCTGCATTTTTCATTACCGGACCTGGTGCCCGCGCCTGTCCGGCAGGCACCTACCGCCATTGCCAGCGATCCGCTGCCGACGCAGGTCGAAGGGTTCAACCCGCCGAGCGCGGCGCTGCGTGACCTCTGGCCCGCCGGCGAAAGCGAAGCCCGGCGCCGGCTGGAGTCGTTCGTCGAGCAACACATCGATTACTACCAGAGCGAACGGGATTTTCCGGCCAGACCCGGGACCAGCCAGCTATCGGCCTATCTGGTGGCCGGCGTGGTTTCACCGCGCCAGTGTCTGCACGCCGCGCTGCAGACCAATCAGGGCGAGTTCGAGAGTGGAAACGTCGGCGCCGTGACCTGGATCAACGAGCTGCTCTGGCGCGAGTTCTATAAACACGTTCTGGTGGGTTTTCCACGCGTATCCCGCCACCGCGCGTTCCGTCCGGAAACAGAAGCCCTGGCCTGGCGCAACGATCCCCAGGCACTGGCGGCCTGGAAAGAAGCCCGTACAGGCTTGCCGATCATTGACGCCGCCATGCGCCAATTGCTGGAGACCGGCTGGATGCACAACCGCCTAAGGATGGTGGTCGCGATGTTCCTGACCAAGAATTTGTTGATCGACTGGCGCGAAGGCGAGCGCTTTTTCATGCAACACCTGATCGACGGTGACCTGGCGGCAAACAACGGCGGCTGGCAGTGGAGCGCCTCGACCGGCACGGACTCGGCGCCCTGGTTCCGGATTTTCAACCCGTTGAGCCAATCGGAGAAATTCGACCGCGAGGGATTGTTCATCAAACGCTGGCTACCCGAACTGAACGATCTCGACAAGCCGGATGTCCATAACCCGAATACCCGTGGCGATTTGTTTGACGCGGTGGAATACCCCGCTCCGATCGTTGACCTCAGCCAGTCCAGGGCCCGCGCCTTGGCGGCGTTCAGAAACCTGCCGACTCGGCGGGACGCCGGTTGAATTCGTGCGGTGAACGAACGTCGGCCAGCCGATGCAGGCTGCCATTCTCGATAGTATGGCGATAGGCTCGTGAAACCAGCGCGCATCGTCCGGTAAGAAGGAGTGAGACATGGGTTTGACATCGCCGCGGCGATACTGGCTGACCGGCGCCGGTAATGGAATCGGCGCTTCGCTAGCCGAATCGATACTGCGCACCGGTGCTCACCTGGCTGTCAGCTCTCGCCTGCCGTGCGAAGCCTTCTCGGCGAAGTACCCTGGGCAAGTCCTGATCGTGGCCGGCAACTTGACCGACAGTCAGGCCGTACGCGAGGCGGGCGAGCGAATCGCCCGGGAATGGGGCGCCCTGGATACCGTGATCATCAACGCCGGAACCGCCGAATACATCAGCGGACACCCCGTCAACCCATCGATCGTCGAGCACATCGTGCGCAGCAACCTGCTGGCCGCCAGCTTGTGTATCGAGGCGGCCTCGCCATTGCTGCGCGCCGGCAACGGGACCCATCTGGTGGGCATCGCCAGCCCGCTGACCTATCTGCCGCCCTCGCAATTCGAGGCCGGGGACCAGGGGATGCGCTATCTATTCGAATCGGCTCGCGGCGAACTGGCCCGCGATGGCATTGACGTGACCATCGTGCATCCGGGATTCGACAACTCATCGCCGGCCGTCGACGGTGGCTTGCC
This sequence comes from Pseudomonas sp. AGC41, assembly GCF_057334555.1. NCBI lineage: Bacteria > Pseudomonadati > Pseudomonadota > Gammaproteobacteria > Pseudomonadales > Pseudomonadaceae > Pseudomonas > Pseudomonas sp. AGC41. The sequence continues at coordinate 31,077 of NZ_JBHFJB010000046.1, read as the reverse complement.
GCCGTCGGTTCGATGGTCTGCTGAAACGGCGGCCCAGCATATCCTGACCCAACTGACCGAACGTCCCCTTGAAGTGATCCTGCCCGCCATGACCATGAACCTGCTCTGGCCATTGCCCTCGAACGACACGGTGCTGGCGGGCGCGCATTCACGTTCGGACAGCTACCAGTGCCCGATCAAGGGACACCCCTGATCAGCGCGCTTGCCTTACACTGCGCGCCATGAAGACCATCCCGCTGCACGAAATCCCCGCCCCCGCCGTCACCTGTTCAACGTGTGCGGCGTGCTGCTGCCAATTGGAAGTGATGTTGATCACCGACACCGGCGTGCCCGAGCGCTTCATCGACACGGATGACTGGGGTGGAGAAGTGATGCTGCGTCTTGACGACGGCTGGTGCGCGGCGCTGGATCGCGACACCATGAGGTGCACGATCTACGAAAAACGTCCGCTGATCTGCCGGGAGTTCGAGATGGGTGCGCCGGAGTGCCTGGAAGAGCGCCAGGGCATTGCAACGGCGTATAGATAGAACAAGCTTTTATGTGGGAGGGGGGGGGGGGGGG
>NZ_JBHFJB010000046.1:9476-30496 GCF_057334555.1 Pseudomonas sp. AGC41 | reverse complement strand
TTTTATGTGGGAGCGAGCCTGCTCGCGAATGTGTTGGGCCAGCCAATATAAACCCGGCTGACCCAACGCTTCGCGAGCAGGCTCGCTCCCACAGTGCCCAAGTGTTTACAGCGGCATTGTGTAATGCAGTGCGTAGCTTTCCACACCGTCATTGGCCGATTTGATGCCAGCGTTGGAATAGTGAGTGGCACGGATGCCGACCTCATGCCCGCCATTGAAGCGCAGGCCCAAACCGATGCGATCTTCAAACTGGAACGCTGTGCCGAGCTTGTTGCTTTCGATTTCAGTGTTTTCAAACAGCGCAACACCGATACCCGCCTCGATGTAAGGCTTCACGTTCTGACCGGCAAACTCGTACACCAGGACTGGCGAGAACGACAGGCTGTGGTTGCTCGAAGTTTCGTCCCCCTCCCAGTACGTATAGGCACCGCTCCAATAACCGGTCAGGCGACCCACGTCGCTCTGCAGCCAGCTCTTATCCCAGTCGAATTGCATGCCCAGGCGATAGGTCATGGTCGAGTCGCCGGTCTGGCCGACCCCGAACTCCACGCCCGCAGCCTGTGCGGTGTATGTGTGCCCCAGCAACGCAGCCGCAAATGCGGCAAAGCAGAATAAACGCTTCATTAGAAACATCCTTTTCCGACAGCCTTAGTTAGTTTTTCTTACAAACAGACACAGCTATAGAAATCCACGCTAAATCAGAAGTTCAGCTCGATTCACATATTTTTCACGTTTTTTTACAGGACGAAGCTTCGCACAATGCCAGACGAATTCCATAGCATCGGTAGGATTTTTCTTAAATGTATCGGATCAGCGCTACTCCAGAATTGAGTTTCGCTGGCAGGCCCGTCCGCCAATAGCGCCCGCTCCGCCAGCAGCCGCTGAAGTTGCCGGGCCACGGCGGCACCCGTGTCGATCAGGCTGATAGAGGCCGGAACCATCTGTTTGAGCAGCGGTTTGAGGAATGGATAGTGGGTACAGCCGAGGATCAGCGTGTCGCAGCCAGCCGCTAGCAATGGGCTGACGTAGCCTTGCAGCAACTGGTGCAAGGCCGGGCTGTGCAGGTCGCCCGCCTCGATCAATTCCACCAGCCCCGGACAAGGCTGGGTGATCACGCGGACATCCGTGGCGAAGCGGTCGAGCAACGCGGCAAATTTGGCGCTCTGCAAGGTGCCTGTTGTCGCCAGCACACCGACAATGCCGCTTCGGGTAGCGGCGGCGGCCGGCTTGACCGCCGGCTCCATACCGACGATGGGCCAGTCGGGGTAGTCGCGACGCAGGTCACTCACCCCGGCGACTGTCGCCGTATTGCAGGCCACCACCAGCGCCTTGGCGCCCTCGCGCCGAAAAAAATCGGCTATGACCGCGCAACGCTGCCGAATGAACTCCGGACTTTTTTCACCATAGGGAATATGCCCGCAGTCGCCAACGTACAGCAGCGACTCATTGGGCAACAGCCGACGGATTTCCCCCAGCACCGACAGCCCGCCGACACCCGAGTCGAACACACCGACCGGCGCTTCACGCATGCCGGTTACCGCAGACACTGCAGCCAGGATCGCGTTTGACGCGTAATTCACGAAAGCGCGTGCCCAAAGCATCGATCAGCAGCAGGCGCCCCACCAGCGGCTCACCGAAACCCGCCAGCAACTTCAAGGCTTCGAGCGCCTGGAGACTGCCCACCAAACCCACCAGCGGCCCAAGCACACCGGCTTCGCTGCAGGTCAGCTCGGCTTCGCTGCCGTGCCCGTAAAGACAGTGATAGCAAGGGCTTTCGGGGCGACGCGGGTCGAATACTGACAGCTGCCCTTCCAGGCGAATCGCCGCGCCGCTGACCAGTGGCTTGGTAGCGGCGACACACGCCGCGTTTACGGCCTCGCGGGTGGCGAAGTTGTCGGAACAGTCGAGCACCACATCCACCGCCGCCACCGCGCCGGCCAGGGAGTCTTCATCCATGGCGGCCGAATGGGAAACCAGGCGAACCTCGGGATTGATGGCGGCCAGGCGACGCACCGCCGAATCGACCTTGGTGAGGCCGACGCTATCGGTGTCGTGAATAATCTGTCGCTGAAGGTTGGTCAGGTCCACCGTATCGAAATCCGCCAGGTGCAACTCGCCGACCCCAGCGGCGGCCAGGTATAACGCTACCGGTGCACCCAGGCCACCCAGGCCGATGATCAATACGCGGCCCTGCTTGAGGCGCAGTTGCCCATCGATGTCGATGTGCTGCAACAGAATCTGGCGACTGTAGCGCAGCAGCTCTTGATCATTCAGCACGGCAGGCGTCCCAGGCTGATACGTTCGTGATTACCCAGATCCTTGCGACTGTGGACCTCGGCGAACCCTTGCTCTTGCAACAGTCCAAGCACCGCCTCGGCCTGGTCGTAACCGTGCTCCAGCATCAGCCAGCCACCCGCCCCGAGATGATCCGGGGCCTGGGCGATGATCGCACGCAAGTCGTCGAGACCGTCCGGCCCCGCCACCAGTGCACTGGCCGGCTCGAAACGCACATCGCCCTCGGCCAGGTGCGGATCGCTGGCGGCGATATAAGGAGGGTTACTGATGATCAGGTCGAAACGCTCGCCTTCCAAGGCGCTGAACCAATGGCTGCTCAGCACCGTGGCATTACGCAGGCCCAGGCGCTGGCGATTGCGTTCGGCCAGGGCCACGGCTTCCAGCACCCGGTCGACCGCCGTGACTTTCCAGGCCGGGCGCTCGCTGGCCAGCGCCAGGGCAATCGCGCCGCTGCCGGTGCCAAGGTCGAGGACCCGGGCGGGTATGGCTGGCAGCAATGCCAGTGCGGTCTCGACCAACAGTTCAGTGTCGGGTCGCGGGATCAGTGTATGGGGCGCGACTTCCAGGTCGAGCTTCCAGAAGCCTTGCTGGCCGAGAATATAGGCCACCGGTTCGCCGGAGCGACGGCGACGCAAGTATTCGGAAAACAACAGCGCCGCCTCGCTCGGCACGATTCGCTCGGGCCAGGTGTGCAGGAAGCTACGGGACTTGCCCAGGGCGGCGGCCAGCAATAGCTCGGCGTCGAGCCGTGGGGTGGGCGAATCCGGCAATTCGGCGGCGCGAAGCAAACTGGCGATGATGGTCATGGGTTTACCTCTGCTTACTCGCCAATCGCGGCCAGCTGGTCGGCCTGGTATTCAGCGAGCAAGGGCTCGATGACCGCGTCGACACCACCGGCAAGAATTTCGTCGAGGGAATACAGGGTCAGGTTGACACGGTGGTCGGTAACCCGGCCTTGGGCAAAGTTGTAGGTACGGATCCGCTCGGAACGGTCGCCCGAGCCCACCAGTAACTTGCGCTCACTGGCGATGGCGTTGGCGGCGGCGCTGGTCTGCTGGTCGTTGAGCTTGGCCGACAACCAGGCCATCGCCCGCGCGCGGTTCTTGTGTTGGGAGCGCTCTTCCTGGCATTCCACCACGATGCCCGACGGCAAGTGAGTGATGCGGATAGCCGAGTCGGTCTTGTTCACGTGCTGGCCGCCCGCGCCGGAGGAACGGTAGGTGTCGACCCGCAAGTCCGCCGGGTTGATCTCGATGGCTTCCTGTTCGTCCGGCTCGGGCAATACCGCCACGGTACAGGCGGACGTATGGATCCGCCCTTGGGATTCGGTGGCCGGCACGCGTTGTACGCGGTGGGCGCCGGACTCGAACTTCAACTTGCCATAGACGTTATCGCCCTCGACCCGGGCGATAACTTCTTTATAACCGCCGTGTTCGCCTTCGTTTTCCGAGAGAATCTCGACCCGCCAGCCGCGACGCTCGGCGTAGCGCGAATACATGCGGAACAGGTCGCCGGAAAAAATCGCCGCCTCGTCGCCGCCGGTGCCGGCACGGATTTCGAGGAACACGTTGCGCCCGTCGTTCGGGTCCTTGGGCAGCAACATGCGCTGCAGGTTGCTCTCCAGCTCGACCAGTTGCTCCTTGGCTTCGCGAACTTCTTCCACGGCCATCTCGCGCAGGTCCGGATCGCTGTCCTTGAGCAGCGCCTGGGCGCCCTCGAGGTCGCTTTGCACCTTGAGCAACTGCTTGTAGGTCGCAACGATCGGCTCGACTTCCGCGTACTCCTTGGAGTAGCTGCGGAATTTGTTCTGGTCGGAAATGACTTCACCATCGCCCAGCAAGGCGGTCAGTTCCTCGAAACGGTCCTGGAGAATATCCAGCTTATTGAGCAGTGACGCTTTCATTGCGGTTTCTTATCCGATAAGCCATCCGGTGAAGCTTCACCGAGGGCGAAAAGTTCCTGGGCCATGGCCAGCGCATCGAGGCGGCCTTCGGCGGTCAGCTTCTTGAGCTGGACGCTGGGCGCGTGAAGCAGTTTATTGGTCAGGCCACGCGCCAGTTGCACCAGCACCTCTTCGGCGCTGCCGCCGTTGGCCAGCAGGCGCTGGGCCTTTTGCAGTTCTTCGTCGCGCAGCCGCTCGCTTTGCTGACGATATGCCTTGAGCACATCCACCGCCGCCAGCTCACGCAGGCGCACCATGAAGTCCTCGGCGCCGACGGTGATCATTTCCTCCGCCGCCTGGGCCGCGCCCTGACGGCTCTTGAGGTTCTCGGCGACGACCTCGTGCAGGTCATCGACACTGTAGAGGTAAACGTCGTCGAGTTCGCCAACTTCCGGCTCGATGTCGCGGGGAACGGCGATATCGACCATGAAGATCGGCTTGTGCTTGCGCAGCTTCAGGGCACTTTCCACCGCGCCCTTGCCCAGGATCGGCAATTGACTGGCGGTGGAGCTGATGACGATGTCGCTGTGCACCAGCTCGGCGGGGATATCCGAGAGCAACACCGCATGGGCGCCGAACTGCTCGGCCAAGGTGCTGGCGCGCTCCAGGGTGCGGTTGGCAACCACGATGCGCTTCACGCCGAGGTCGTGCAGGTGGCGGGCGACCAGGGTGATAGTCTCGCCGGCGCCGATCAGCAGCGCCTGGCTGCGTTGCAAGTCACTGAAAATCTGTTTCGCCAGGCTGACGGCGGCAAACGCCACAGAAACCGGGTTTTCGCCAATGGCGGTGTCGGTGCGTACTTGCTTGGCGGCATTGAAGGTGGCCTGGAACAGACGCCCCAGCAACGGGCCAACCGTTCCGGCTTCGCGGGCCACGGCGTAAGCCGATTTCATCTGGCCGAGAATCTGCGGTTCGCCCAGCACCAGCGAATCGAGCCCGGAGGCGACGCGCATCATGTGACGAACTGCCGCATCATCCTCATGCACATAGGCACTGGCACGCAGCTCTTCAAGGCTCAGATCGTGGTATTGGGCCAGCCAGCGCAGCACCAAATCGGCCGAAACGTGATCCTGCTCTATATAAAGCTCGCTGCGATTGCAGGTGGAAAGAATCGCCGCTTCCCGGCTGTCGGTGAGTCGGCAGAGCTGCTGCAGGGCCTCCACCAGCTGCTCAGGCGTAAAGGCCACGCGCTCGCGGACGTCTACTGAAGCAGTCTTGTGGTTGATACCAAGTGCAAGGAAGGCCATTCAAGGTCGCTGATGGTGACGTGAAGCCGGCAATTGTCCTACTTCGTCAGATTCAGAACAACCACCACCGACTATTGTCACAATTACCTGTGCCTATGAGGCATCCACCGAGACTCGGTTATGTTTGGCCGATGGCTTGTGTCATGATGATCCGACCGCAGGTTAGTCGCCCTCTTCCTATATGAATAGATCTTTTGCGTTGCTCCTCGCTTTTGCCTTCCTCGGCGGCTGCCAGTCCGTGGCTCCCGTCTCGACGGACGGTACGCCACCGGTCGAAGACAGCACCCCGGCCCCCGAAAAGCCCAAGGTCTACGGATCGTTCAGCGAAGAAACCGTCTTCAGCCTGTTGAGCGCCGAACTGGCCGGCCAGCGCAATCGCTTCGATATTGCCCTGGACAACTACGTGACCCAGGCCATCAATACCCAGGATCCGGGCATCTCCGAGCGGGCCTTTCGCATTGCCGAATACCTGGGGGCCGACCAGCCCGCGCTGGATACGGCGCTGATCTGGGCCAGGAACGCCCCGGACGATCTCGAAGCGCAACGCGCCGCCGCCGTGCAACTGGCGCGCGCCGGCCGTTACGACGATTCCATGATGTACATGGAGAAAGTCCTGCTGGGCAAGGGCGATACCCATTTCGACTTCCTCGCGCTGTCTGCGGCCGACACCGACCAGGAGACCCGCGACGGCTTGATGAAGAGTTTCGACCGCCTGCTGCAGCGTCATCCGAACAACGGGCAGCTGATTTTCGGCAAGGCCTTGCTATTGCAACAGAACGGCGACTCCCAGGGCGCCCTCACGCTACTGGAGGACAACCCGCCGGAACCCGGCGAAGTGGCGCCGATCCTGTTGCGCGCCCGCCTCTTGCAAAGCATGAATCGCGGCGATGAAGCCCTGCCGCTGATGGAAAAAAGCATCAAGAAATACCCGGACGACAAACGCCTGCGCCTCACCTATGCGCGCATGCTGGTGGAAAACAACCGCATGGACGACGCCAAGGTCGAGTTCTCCAGCCTGGTCCAGCAATACCCTGAAGACGACGACCTGCGCTATTCGCTGGCGCTGGTCTGCCTGGAAGCCAAGGCCTGGGAAGAAGCCAAGGGTTACCTGGAAGACCTGATCGCCCGCGAGAGCCACGTCGATTCGGCCCACCTGAACCTGGGGCGCATCGCCGAAGAACGCAACGACCCCGAAAGCGCGCTGATCGAGTACGCCCAGGTCGGCCCGGGCAACGACTACCTGCCCGCGCAGTTGCGCCAGGCCGACATCCTGATCGGCAACGGCCGGGCGGCCGAGGCCCAGAGTCGCCTGGCCATCCAGCGCGACACCCAGCCGGACTACGGCATCCAGCTCTACCTGATCGAGGCCGAGACCCTGGCGGCCAACAACCAGAGCGACAAAGCCTGGGCCGTGCTGCAACAAGCCTTGAAGCAATACCCGGACGACCTGAACCTGCTGTACACCCGCGCCATGCTGGCGGAAAAACGCAATGACCTGGCCCAGATGGAAAAGGACCTGCGTCTGATCATCCAGCGTGACCCCGACAACGCCATGGCCCTCAACGCCCTCGGCTACACCTTGTCGGATCGCACCACCCGCTACGATGAAGCCAAGGTGCTGATCGAGAAAGCCCATCAGATCAATCCGGAAGACCCTGCCGTGCTCGACAGCCTTGGCTGGGTGAACTTCCGGCTGGGCAATCTCGACGAAGCCGAACGCCTGCTGCGCCAAGCCCTGGAGCGCTTTCCCGATCAGGAAGTCGCCGCTCACCTGGGGGAAGTCCTGTGGGCCAACGGCAAACAGCGCGAAGCCCGGCAGATCTGGAGCAAATTCCTCAAGGAACAGCCCGACAGCCCGATTCTGCGCAGCACCATCAAACGCCTGACCGGATCAGAGACTCTTTAAGCCATGTTTTTGCGCCACTTCATTGTCTTCAGCTTCATCGCCCTGCTCGCCGGTTGCGCGGGCTTCGGCGCCCGTGAATCCGTCCAGGGCCAAGGCAACCAGGCCCAGTGGCGCGTGCACAAGGAACAACTGAGCGGCCTCGACGGCTGGCAGATCGACGGCAAGATCGGCATTCGCGCGCCAAAAGACTCAGGCAGCGGCACCTTGTTCTGGCTGCAACGCCAGGATTACTACGACATTCGCCTTTCCGGCCCGCTGGGTCGTGGCGCGGCACGGTTGACCGGTCGGCCGGGCCAGGTTTCGCTGGAAGTCGCCAACCAGGGACGCTACGAGGCGCCCAGCCCCGAGGCGCTGCTGGAAGAACAACTGGGTTGGAAACTGCCGGTATCGCACCTCACCTGGTGGGTTCGCGGTCTTCCAGCACCGGACAGCAAGAGCCGCCTGACCCTGGATGCCGATAGCCGCCTGGCCAACCTGGAGCAGGACGACTGGCAGATCGAATACCTCAGTTATGCGCAGCAGAACGGTTACTGGTTGCCCGAGCGCATCAAGCTGCACGGCAGCAACCTCGACGTCACGCTGGTCATCAAGCAATGGCAGCCGCGCAAGCTGGGGCAATGACATGAGCGCAACACGCCTGACGCTGCCCTCCCCGGCCAAGCTCAACCTGATGCTGCATATCCTCGGCCGGCGTCCGGACGGTTACCACGAATTGCAGACGATTTTTCAGTTCCTCGACTACGGCGACGAGATCACCTTTGCCGTACGCGATGACGGCGTCATCCATCTTCACACCGAATTCGACGGCGTACCCCATGACAGCAACCTGATCGTCAAGGCCGCGAAAAAACTCCAGGAGCAATCCGGTTCTTCGTTGGGCATCGACATCTGGATCGAAAAAATCCTGCCCATGGGCGGCGGCATCGGTGGCGGCAGTTCGAATGCGGCGACGACTCTGCTGGGCCTCAACCATTTGTGGCAGCTTGGCTGGGACCTGGATCGCCTGGCAGCGCTGGGCCTGACACTGGGCGCCGACGTGCCGGTTTTCGTGCATGGCCACGCGGCTTTTGCCGAGGGCGTTGGGGAAAAACTCACGCCCGTGGAACCCGAAGAACCCTGGTATCTGGTACTGGTGCCGCAAGTATCTGTAAGTACAGCAGAAATTTTTTCAGATCCGCTGTTGACACGTAACTCGGAGCCCATTAAAGTGCGCCCCGTTCCCAAGGGAAACAGTCGAAATGACTGCTTACCGGTGGTAGCAAGGCGTTATCCAGATGTTCGTAACGCTTTGAATTTGTTAGGTAAATTTACCGAAGCAAAACTCACCGGAACTGGAAGTTGTGTGTTTGGGGGCTTCCCAAGCAAAGCTGAAGCTGATAAAGTCTCGGCCCTTCTGACAGAGACCCTTACAGGGTTTGTAGCAAAGGGAAGCAACGTTTCGATGTTGCATCGCAAGCTGCAAAGTCTGCTCTAAAAGGAATCGAGTGCTGGGCACTCGCAGCAACAGATACAGGGGCGTCGCCAAGCGGTAAGGCAGCAGGTTTTGATCCTGCCATGCGTTGGTTCGAATCCAGCCGCCCCTGCCATTTTCCTATACTCATCCAGGTATACCCTCAGCCTTCAGGTACTGCGCGTGTCCAAGATGATGGTCTTTACGGGGAACGCTAACCCCGATCTGGCTCGGCGTGTAGTACGTCAGCTGCATATCCCTCTCGGTGACATTTCTGTCGGTAAGTTCTCCGACGGCGAAATCACTGCCGAGATCAATGAAAACGTTCGCGGTAAAGACGTCTTCATTATTCAGCCGACTTGCGCTCCGACCAACGATAACCTGATGGAACTCGTCGTGATGGCTGATGCCTTCCGCCGCTCCTCGGCTACTCGTATTACTGCTGTTATTCCCTACTTTGGTTATGCCCGTCAGGATCGCCGTCCGCGTTCCGCACGTGTGGCTATCAGCGCGAAAGTCGTCGCCGATATGCTCACCGTGGTCGGCATCGATCGTGTACTCACGGTCGATCTGCATGCTGACCAGATCCAGGGCTTCTTCGATATTCCCGTGGACAACATCTACGGCTCCCCGGTCCTGGTGGATGACATTGAAGATCAGCGCTTCGAAAACCTGATGATCGTGTCCCCGGATATCGGCGGCGTCGTGCGTGCACGGGCTGTTGCCAAATCCCTCGGCGTGGATCTGGGCATCATCGACAAACGCCGTGAGAAAGCCAATCACTCCGAAGTGATGCACATCATCGGCGACGTCGAAGGGCGTACCTGTATTCTGGTCGATGACATGGTCGATACCGCCGGCACCCTGTGCCACGCGGCCAAGGCCCTGAAAGAGCATGGCGCGGCCAAGGTCTTTGCCTATTGCACACACCCTGTGCTGTCGGGTCGAGCGATCGAAAACATTGAAAATTCCGTGCTGGACGAGCTGGTGGTTACCAATACCATCCCGCTGTCCGCTGCTGCACAAGCCTGTGCGCGTATCCGTCAGTTGGATATCGCACCGGTAGTTGCCGAGGCGGTTCGCCGCATCAGCAATGAAGAATCGATCAGTGCGATGTTCCGTTAAGGGCCCTGCCCTTTCCAGGATGTCTCGTTGACGAAAAGCGCCCCGCCCCGGCATCACCTGTCGGGGCGGGGCTTTTTTGCCCATACCGTGCCTGGCGCTGGTCGCAAACGCCACTCGGTCATGGCTATTTTGGAGATACAACATGAACGATTTTACTCTGAATGCTGAAGTGCGTTCCGACCTGGGGAAAGGTGCGAGCCGCCGCCTGCGTCGTCTCGCAAGCCTGGTTCCAGCTGTAGTCTACGGTGGCGACAAAGCCCCTGAGTCCATCAGCATGCTGGCCAAAGAAGTTGCCAAACTGCTCGAAAACGAAGCGGCCTACAGCCACATCATCGAGCTGAACGTTGGTGGCACCAAGCAAAACGTCGTGATCAAAGCCCTGCAGCGTCACCCGGCCAAAGGCCACGTGATGCACGCTGACTTCGTCCGCGTTGTTGCCGGTCAGAAGCTGACTGCTGTTGTTCCAGTGCACTTCATCAACGAAGCTGCTCCGGTCAAGAAAGGCGGCGAGATCTCGCACGTGACTTCCGAGCTGGAAGTTTCCTGCCTGCCGAAAGACCTGCCTGAATTCATCGAAGTCGACCTGGCTGACGCCGAAATCGGCACGATCATTCACCTGTCCGACCTCAAGGCTCCTAAAGGCGTTGAGTTTGTTGCCCTGGCTCACGGTGATGACAAGGCTGTTGCCAACGTCCACGCTCCACGTGTTGCTCCAGAAGCTACTGAAGAAGGCGCTGCAGAGTAATTTCACTCTGTCGCCGGGGTGACCGGAAACATCGCGGACTGGAACGTAGCGAGACAACGGGCAAGAACGCGAAGTTTACTTAACGGTAGATCCGCAATTTTCGTTCGTTGTCGCCACACACTTGACCGCGACATGTTATCCACACTCCAGGAAGGGCCCCTATCGTGACTGCCATCAAACTGATCGTTGGCCTGGGAAATCCAGGCGCTGAATACGAACAGACCCGGCATAACGCAGGGGCCCTTTTTGTTGAGCGCATTGCGCACGCCCAAGGCGTCAGCCTGGCTGCCGATCGCAAATATTTCGGCCTGACCGGGCGCTTCTCGCATCAGGGTCAGGATGTTCGCCTGTTGATTCCCACCACCTACATGAACCGCAGCGGCCAGGCCGTGGCGGCATTGGCCGGTTTCTTTCGCATCAAGCCTGAAGAAATCCTGGTGGCCCACGACGAACTCGATCTGCCTCCGGGCGTTGCCAAGCTCAAGCAGGGCGGCGGCCATGGCGGTCACAACGGGTTGCGCGACATCATCGCGCAACTGGGCAATCAGAATACGTTCTATCGCCTGCGGCTCGGCATCGGCCACCCGGGCGTTGCCAGTATGGTTTCAAACTTTGTCCTGGGTCGTGCGCCTCGCGCCGAACAGGAAAAACTCGATGCCAGCATCGATTTTGCCCTCGGCGTGCTGCCGGATATCCTCGCCGGTGAATGGAACCGTGCGATGAAAAACCTGCACAGCCAGAAGGCTTGACACTTATCCGAGGGGAAACACCATGGGATTCAATTGCGGCATCGTCGGCCTGCCTAACGTCGGCAAGTCCACCCTGTTCAACGCCCTGACCAAATCCGGGATCGCGGCCGAGAACTTCCCCTTCTGCACCATCGAGCCGAACAGCGGCATCGTGCCGATGCCCGACCCGCGCCTGGAAGCCCTCGCAGCCATCGTCAACCCCAAGCGCATCCTGCCGACCACCATGGAATTCGTCGATATCGCCGGCCTGGTGGCGGGCGCCTCGAAAGGTGAAGGCCTGGGCAACAAGTTCCTGGCGAACATCCGTGAAACCGATGCAATCGCCCATGTGGTGCGCTGCTTTGAAGACGAAAACGTGATTCACGTTTCCAACAGCGTCGACCCGAAACGCGACATCGAAATCATCGACCTGGAACTGATTTTTGCCGACCTCGACAGCTGCGAAAAACAACTGCAGAAAGTCGCTCGCAACGCCAAGGGCGGCGACAAGGACGCAGTAGTCCAGAAGGGCTTGCTTGAGCAATTGATCGCCCACTTCACTGAAGGCAAACCTGCCCGCAGCCTGATGAAGAACATGAGCACCGATGAAAAACTGGTGATCAAGGGCTTCCACTTGCTGACCACCAAGCCGGTCATGTACATCGCCAACGTCGCTGAAGACGGTTTCGAGAACAACCCGCATCTGGACGTGGTCAAGGCCATCGCCGAAGAAGAAGGCGCCATGGTCGTTCCGGTCTGCAACAAGATCGAAGCGGAAATCGCCGAGCTGGACGACGGTGAAGAGAAAGACATGTTCCTCGAGGCCCTGGGCCTGGAAGAGCCTGGCCTGAACCGCGTGATCCGCGCCGGCTACGAAATGCTTCACCTGCAGACCTACTTCACCGCCGGTGTCGAAGAAGTCCGCGCCTGGACCGTACGTGTTGGCGCTACCGCCCCGCAAGCTGCCGGCGTGATCCACACCGACTTCGAAAAAGGCTTCATCCGCGCCGAAGTCATCGCCTACTCGGATTTCATCCAGTACAAGGGGGAGGCCGGTGCCAAGGAAGCCGGCAAATGGCGTCTGGAAGGCAAGGAGTACATCGTCAAGGACGGCGACGTGATGCACTTCCGCTTCAACGTCTGAAATGAGAAAACACCGCGAGGCAGCGACTGCCTGCCACGCGGTGTTTTTGTGTGGACGTCAGCCCAACAAATGCCACTGATCGACGTCTGGCGCTACCCCAACCAGCCCTAACTCGGCATCGGGAGCAACAGACGCAGCAAAGACCATGTTGTCGTCGCCAAGACTTTCCCGCCAATCCCCGACAAGCGCAATCTGGAACCAGTGCCCCTGTGCATCGGCCTGCGTATCCTTCAGATAAGTGCGGTTCAATTCCTCGTTATAAGCCATCTTCAGCGTGCCGTCCGTGCCGTCTCCAAGGCCGGTATAGCCCAAGGCCGATACATCAATCCGATCGTCAACCGTAAAGCCTTCGATCAGGTCGGCAAAGCTCTGGCTGTCGGTGCGATAGCTGTCTTCGATGGAGAGATAGCGGAACAGGTCGGCGTTTTCACGGTTATCCGTCCACAACGAAATGTCGGCCCTGTCGCCGCCGTTCAGACGGTCGGCGCCCTTCCCGCCGATGATGACATCCGCTCCAGCGCCGCCGTTGATACGGTCGTTGCCGTCCAGGCCCTGGATGACTTCCGACAAGGCAGAACCGCTGATCGTATCGCTGGCCGACGTTCCTTCAATGATGGGCGCGCTGAGCACCAGATTGGTGCTGTTCAGTTGCCCTACCAGATTGCCGTCCAGGGACAGTTCAAAGCGTTGCCCGGCGGCATCGGCGTCGTAGCTCTTGAGGTAGGTGCGGGTGCCGTCCGCGCTGGCCTGGATGGCCAAGGTGCCGTCATGGCCGTCGCCAATCCCGGTGAAGCCCAGGCCAATCAGGTCGATGCGGTCCTGCGAGACATCGAAGTCCCGGACCCGGTCGCTGTTGTTCAGTGCAGCCGTGCGGAAGCTGTCGCTCAGTTCGGTAAAGCGGAAGATGTCCGCGCCAGCGCCACCTTGCAGAACGTCACGCCCGCCGTTGCCCTGGAGCACATCGTCTCCGGCCAGGCCGTGGATGATTTCGGCGGCATCAGTACCCCGCAGGATTTCCTCACCGGCGTAGCCATCTACATGGAGCTTGCCATCCTGGCTGCCGAAACTGCTGTCCAGACTGCCATCGGTGTTGAAGCGGATGACACTGAAGTCTCCATTGCTTGTGCCGGCGGCCAGGATCCTGCCGTCTGCCTGCACCGTCAAAGCCACCGGCGTGTCGGCCTCGAAGGTCACCCTGCCATTATTGCCGAATTGGGTGTCGAAGGACCCGTCAGCGTTAAGCCGCGCGATGGTGGCCAAGGTATCGCCTTGAGCATGGCCCATGACAATGATCTTGCCATCAGCCTGCACAGTGACGGTCGAGTCTTCGCCAAAACCCAGCGCGGCGCTCAAGTGCAGGACACCGTTGTCACCGAAACGAGTGTCCAATTGACCGTCGGGGTTGTAGCGCTGTAATGCGAACGTCGGATCACCCGCCCCGGCGGCATTGTAGGCAGCCCCGACCACGACACCTCCATCGGCCTGCACTGCAGTAGAGATTGCTCCGTTGAAATACGGGTCTTCGGCAATGTTGACGGTCAGCACGCCCGCGTTGCCGAAGCCGTCGACGAAGGTTCCGTCATTGCCGATCTTGGTGATAGAGGCCTGGTCAAACCCGCGCGCGCTGACCTGGAAGGTGCCATCCGTGTTGGCCGTCAGGTCGATGTCCTTGAAGTCGTGGCTGATGGCGACCGTCACGGCGCCGTTCTGACCAAAGGCTGCATCACGTGTCCCATCGCTGTTGAAGCGTTCCACCTGTATGCCGGTGTTCAGCGCGACAGCGACAAGGACCTTGCCATCGGCCTGCACCGCCGTCAGCTCGTAGCGGGACGACGGGGCGATTGTGGCAGGAACAATGTCGACGCCGCCCTCATGGAAGCCGGTATCCAGGCTGCCATCGGCGTTCAGGCGAACAACCGAATGGTTCTGTTCGTAGCCGTAGCTTTCCTCGCCTGGCGCGCCGGGGTAACCCCATGCCAGGTATTCGGTATAACCTCCAATCAGTATCTTGCCGTCCGGCTGGATAATGATGCTCTGGTTGTCATCGGACTGGCCGGTGAGGTCGACCTGGACAGTGCCCGGGCCCGTTCTCACGATATGGGAACTGGTCCCCGCGCTATCGGTAGTTGCCATGGTTTAATCCTTTAAGTGGGTGCTGGATTCGTCACTCTAGTAAAGCGATCAGGGTTTGCACGCCGCCCGACCATGAGCAAGACCAGTGGTTTTGGTGGCCACTGGCCTCGTCGGAGCTGATCGAGATGATTGCTTTTTTACGGAGATATCCACGAGCGGCAAGTTCACTTGCGACTGGAGGAAGACGACCAAAGGAGGCTGATCTGGCGTCGGGGAGTGCTGGTGACCGGCATCATCGACTGGCTCCCGCGAATCGAGCGAACCAACGATACAGTCAGGTGAAGTTGATTCGTGTATTCGAACTATGCGACTGCTACGGATCGGTGGCGACGGATGGCTTTCAGCGAGCCGACCAGCGTGAAGAACAGCCCCATTGCCCCCAGCATCACAGGCGTCCCCCACAGGGCGCCTCGATCAACGATGAGGGGGTTGTCGGCCGGCTGCTCGGGCAAGTAATACACTCGCACCGGCTGCCCCGGCTCATAGCCGAAGATGAAGCCACCCTGGGGGTAGGAAATTTTTTCACCTTTGCCGGTAGTGAACGCGATTTCAGGGTGAGAACCACCGGCATTCAACCGACTGACGATGCCATCGGCGATCTGCGCTCGGGCGAGAAATTCGTGGCGTTCGAGGATGAGAACAACGGTGCCGCCCAACAAAACAATGCCAATCAGGGCGAAGAGCAGGCCCAGCAGTGTTTGTCCAAGGCGTGAAGGGGCGTGTCCAGCCATAGCTTGTCCAGTATCCGTCCATGATAGAAGGCGCTCAGAGTAACAAAGAAGCCTCACCGTCCGCATCCGTGCCAGATTATCGCGAGTGTCTGAGGACCGTAGCGAGGCCGCTTGCTCAACTCGCCACGGTCAGAAATGAATATCAGGAAGGAGCATTGCGCCCGCCTCAGGCCTTTTTGGTCCTCGGCAGGAAAATCGCCAGCACCCCGAGCAACGGCAGGAACGAGCACAACCAGTACACATATTCGATGCCACGAATGTCAGCCAGATGCCCCAGCAGCGCGGCACCAATCCCGCCAAAACCGAACATCAGGCCGAAGAACACGCCGGCAATCATCCCGACATTGCCCGGCACCAGTTCCTGGGCATACACCACGATGGCGGAGAACGCCGAGGCCAGGATGAAGCCGATCACCACGCTGAGGATGCTGGTCCACAACAGATCAACGTGGGGCAGGATCAGCGTGAATGGCGCCACGCCGAGGATCGAGAACCAGATCACCGCCTTGCGTCCGATCCGGTCACCGATCGGTCCGCCAAAAAACGTCCCGGCCGCTACCGCGCCAAGAAACAGGAACAGGTGCAATTGGGACGAGGCCACCGACAGGTCGAATTTCTCGATCAGGTAGAAGGTGAAGTAGCTGGTGAAACTGGCCATGTAGAAATACTTGGAAAACACCAGCAACCCCAGCACCACCAAGGCGCTCAAGACCCGGCCCCTGGATAAGCCGTGGGTCGCCGCCTGGCCTTGCTTGAGCTTGAACAGGTTCAGGTGATTGGCGTACCAGCGGCTGATGCGGTACAGCACGAACAAGGCGAACAGCGCGAACAAGCCAAACCAGGCCACGTTGCCCTGCCCATAGGGAATGATGATCGCCGCCGCCAGCAACGGCCCGAAGGCGGAGCCGGCGTTCCCGCCCACCTGAAACGTCGATTGCGCCAAACCGTAGCGGCCGCCGGAGGCCAGACGTGCCACGCGCGATGCCTCGGGGTGGAACGTCGAGGAGCCGATGCCGATCAGTGCGGCCGCCAGCAGGATCAAGGCAAAACTGCCGACCATCGACATCATCACGATGCCAACCAGGGTACAGATCGTACCCGCTGGCAGAAGCCAGGGCTTGGGGTGCCGATCAGTGTGATAACCCACCCAGGGCTGTAGCAGCGAGGCCGTGAGCTGGAAGGTCAGCGTGATCAGGCCGACCTGGGTAAACGTCAGGCCGTAGCTTTCCTTGAGCATCGGATAGATTGACGGCAGCACGGCCTGGATCAGGTCATTGATCAGATGGGCCAGCGCCACCGCACCAATGATGCGCATGACCAACGGGCTGCTTTGAGGCGTGGCGGCTGGCGACGTCGTGTCGGCCTGGGTATTGCTGATAGCCATGGGGGTTTCCATACGGCGGATGGGTGCACACGGGCAGGTGCGTCAATGTGCCATTTTTCGGTGCGGCAAGGCTATCCCCTTAGCTTGCTATCTACCTATAAAAAATAGTCGCCGAACAAGGTGATAGCGCAACGCCATGGTCTGAATCTTGCCTTGTTTATGCTCTAC
Organism: Pseudomonas sp. AGC41; assembly: GCF_057334555.1. Taxonomy (NCBI): domain Bacteria; kingdom Pseudomonadati; phylum Pseudomonadota; class Gammaproteobacteria; order Pseudomonadales; family Pseudomonadaceae; genus Pseudomonas; species Pseudomonas sp. AGC41. The sequence continues at coordinate 13,498 of NZ_JBHFJB010000046.1, read as the reverse complement.
GACGCGGCTCCTTACAAAGGGGACCGAGAATGGGAAGTTTCGCTACAGAGCAGGCCCACAGAGCCAGCCTGGACAAACTTTCGAGGCCTTTTAAAAGGGCACCTGTTTCGACACGCGTGTCGAAATGCACAAAAACAGTGCAAAAGGTGTTCAGGGGAGTATGGGCATGCAGGCTTTTCTATCACCGGGCATCCGGTTGCTGGGGCATTTTGGTTTCGCCCGTAAATTCCAATTGTTGTTCCTGTTGTTCATCCTGCCGCTCATGGGCAGCCTGTGGCTGATCGGCCAGGATTACCGGGACAAGCTCAACCTGATTTCCGGAGAGCGTGCCGGAGTCCGTCAGCTGCTGGCGCTGGACAACCTGGACAACCTGCTCGCCGCCCAACGCAATCGCGCGGCGCGCTGGCGGGCAACGGAAACCAACCGCCAACCGACCCCGGCGACACTGGCCGCCATGGCCGCGTTCGAGGCCGTGCAACCGGCGCTCAACCAGGCCGCCAGCGACCTTGGCGCGACCCTGCAAGCCGAAGGCGCGGAGGCCGACACGCTCGCCCGCTATCAGACATTGCAAACCAGCCTCAACGGCCTGGATTCCAAAAGCCTCGGCACCGTCGGTTGGTGGCCGGACGGCTATGATCGTTTCACCGCGGCCCTCGGCGCGCTGCAAGCGTTGCGTGAACAGATCGTCATGGACAATCGCCTGACGCTCGCCTCCTGGCTGGAAACCTATCTGCTGACCCAGATCTCGACCCAGCAGACACCCGACCTGATCGAACGTGTCGGCCGCCTGGCCAGCGTTGGCCAGGCCTCGGTGGTGTCAGGCCAGTTCACTTTGCAGAGCCGCCTGCAACTGCGCGACTTGCGCAGCCGCATCGGCGATGCCCGGGACCAGTTGGTCAAGACCGGTGCGCTGCTGGAAACGCGCCTGCCCAGCGAGCTGCAAACCTGGGCCGGCCAGTTCCAGGGCAGCCTGAAAAACCTCGACGGCGGTTTGAAAATCCTCGATGACGGCGTGTTCGGCGGCGCCATCAATCTCAAGCCGGAAGGCTTCGAGAAACAGATGGATGCCCTCCTCCTCGATCTGGCGACCCTGCGCCAACAATCGTTGATCGCGCTGGATACCCGGCTGGAGCATTATCACAGCTCGGCGATCCGCCAATTCACCTTGGTGGCCACCGTGCTGGGCTGCCTGCTGCTGGCCGCGCTGTACCTGTTCATCTGCCTGCAGACTTCGATCCGGCGCAGCGCCAGCGGCATCACCGTGCTGGCCGAAGCCCTGCGTGACGGGAACCTGAGCGTGCAAGTGCCGGTGCAGGGCCGCGACGAACTGGCGGCGATCAGCACCGCTCTCAACGTCGCCGTGGTGCAATTGCGCAACAGCCTGCTGGGCGTCGACCACGAGACCCTGCAACTGAGCGATGCCGTGCGCACCCTCAATACCCACTCCAGCGGGGCGCTGGGCGAGGTCGAGGCACAACAGATACAGATCAGCCAGATCGCCGCCGCCGCGACGCAACTGGCGGCGACGTCCCAAGGCGTCGCGAGAAGTTGTGAACAGGCCTCCGACAGCGCCCAACAGACCCGCCAGATCGCCGCCGACAGCAGTCGCGACAGTCAGCGCACCACGGCGAGCATCCAGCAACTCAACCAGCGTCTCAACGAAACCGCGGCGGCGCTGGGCCGGGTCAGCGAGCAGGGCCAGCAGATCCAGTTGGTGGTCGACACCATTCGTGGCGTGGCCGAGCAGACCAACCTGCTGGCGCTCAACGCCGCCATCGAGGCCGCCCGCGCCGGCGAACAAGGCCGCGGGTTTGCCGTGGTTGCCGATGAAGTGCGCAGCCTGTCGCAGCGCACCCAGTCGTCGACGCAGCAGATTGCCGGCACCGTCGACAGCCTGCGCGCCACGGTCAACGAGGCCGTCAGCCTGATGGAAGCCGCCTGCGGCCAAGCCCAGACCGACGCCCAGGCCGTCACCGGGCTAGGCGAACGGCTGGGCGAAATTGCCAGCGCCGTGCAAAGTGTCACCGATACCCTGGCACAAATCGCCACCGCGGTTGACGAACAGGCCAGCACCGCCGACGAAGTCAGTGGCAATATCCAACAGGTCGATCAGGCCGCCATGCGCTTGCTGGAAGGTGCCCGCGCCGTGAACCTGGCGGCGGACACATTGAGCCAAGGCAGCCAGGCCTTGAGCGCGAACACGGGGAGATTTCAACTCGGCTGACGCACGTTGCCGGCGAGGGCGGATAAGCGGTTGAAAGCGCAGAGAAATATTTTTGATTCACGCTTGACACATCTTCGTTACCAGCGAATAATGCGCGCCACTTGGCTACATAGCTCAGTTGGTTAGAGCATAGCATTCATAATGCTGGGGTCCGGGGTTCAAGTCCCTGTGTAGCCACCAAGTCCTGTTCAAAGATGTTCTCGAGTATCTTTGAACAACAAGAAGCCCGCCTAGTGCGGGCTTTCTTGTTTCTGGCTGTATCTCCTTCTCCCCTCCTTCGTATATCCCTCCAGGTTGCAGTGCGGTTATGCAGTTTCCTGGAAATCCATCTCCGGTGGCTGGCGCTGGAAGCCGCCCGTCAGCACCGCCAGGTACACCACGCCGATCGCCAGCCAACTCAGGCCCAGATAGATCGCCAGGTGATCGAGGCTGACCATCAGCCAGACATCCGCAGCCAATCCTATGAACGGGAACAGCAGGAACAATACGAATTCACGCGGGCCCTTCTTCTCTGCACCGATCCAGTAGTGAAAGATCACTGACAGGTTCACCAGGCTGAACGCCAGGAATGCGCCGAAATTGATGAATGAGGTGGAGGTGGTGACGTCCAGTTTCAGCGCCAGCAACGCGACCACGGCGCACAACAGGATGCTGTTGATCGGCGTCCCGAAGCGCTGATGCAAGGTGCCGAAGAAGGATTTTGGCAGCACACCGTCACGGCCCATGGCGAACAACAGGCGCGAGCCGCTGGCCTGAGCCGACAGCCCCGACGCGAACTGGCCAACGATCAGGCCGATCAGGAAGATCGACACGAACAGGTCGCCACCGATATTGCGGGCAATTTCATAGGCCGCCGCATCGACGCTGTCGAACTGGACCGACGGATGCGCGACCTGCACGAAATACGACACGCTGACGAAGATCAATCCGCCGATCAGGGTGATCAGCATGATCGCGCGCGGAATGGTCCGGCGCGGGTCGCGGGTTTCTTCGGTCAAGGTGCTGACCGCGTCGAACCCGAGGAATGAATAACAGGCGATGGCTGCGCCGCTCATGATCAGCGGCATCTGCATGTCGCCGTTGAAGAACGGCTTGACCGACCACAACGGTGTGCTCGCGTCACCGCCGATGTAATGAACGCACAGCGCAACGAAGGCGATCAGTACCAGGAACTGCACCAGCATCAATAACGCATTGATACCGTTGGCCAGTTTCAGACCGACGATATTGATCGCACTGGTTATGCCGATGAACAGCAGCACCCAGATCCACTGCGGCACCGCCGGGAATGCGGAGTGGAGGTAGGCCGCGCCGATCAGCCAGATCGCCATGGGCAGGAACAGATAATCGAGCAGCACTGCCCAACCGGCGATGAACCCGAGTTTCGGGCTGATCGCCTTGCGCACGTAGCTGTAGGCCGAACCGGCGACGGGGAACGCTGCGGCCATGCGGCCGTAGCTCATCGCGGTGAAAAACATCGCCACCAATGCCGCGAGGTAAGCGGCGGGGACCATGCCGGCGGTGGATTGAGCGAGGATGCCGAAGGTGCCGAGGACAATGATCGGTGTCATATAAGCGATGCCGAACAGCACCACCGACCCCAATGACAGGGTGCGTTGTAAACGAGCCATGAGCGACTACTCCGAATTATTGGATTTATGGCAGAGCCGAGTTCGGCGCAAGTTTTCGGGTGTTACGTTGTTGTTCTGGTTTTTTTCAACAAAGAGCTGTTGCTGCTCAGGGCCCCTTCGCGGGCGGGCCCGCTCCCACAGTTGATCTCGGGCGTTCACCCATCCAG
>NZ_JBHFJB010000046.1:0-9456 GCF_057334555.1 Pseudomonas sp. AGC41 | reverse complement strand
AAGGCGTCAGCCCTGTCACTGCCAATACAGAATCAGGATCAGGATCAGGATCAACGCGCAGGAATCAGCAGCTCGCGCAACCCACTGGAATGCTCGACAATTTCCCCCCGCAACTTCAGGCGCTGATCATCCAGATACCGATAATCATGCCGCGCCGCCGTCAGCTGGTTCAGGTCCAGCTGCACCGCAAACTGCCCCTCCTCCCGCCCGGCCTCGAACAACAATCTGCCCAGCGGGTCCACCAACGCACTACCGCCTGCAAACACCAAACCGCCATCGCCCTCCTCCACCCGGTTGACCATCAGCGCAAACGCCTGGTTTTCCTGGGCACGGGCCATGATCGCGGTGCGGTGGGTCGGGCCGTAGGGGTCCATGTTGCCGTTGGTGACGATCAGCAGTTCGGCTCCCAGTTGCGCCAGGGCTCGGGCGGTTTCCGGGAATTCGATGTCGTAGCAGATCAGCAGGCCGACCCGCACACCCTTCCATTCACACGTGGCGTAACGGTCGCCGGCCTCGAACACCCCGCGATCCGATGCCCACAGGTGCGTCTTGCGATATTTCAGCGTAATGCCTTGTGGCGTGATCAGCAGCGTGGTGTTGTAAAAGCGGCCGCGGTCGTTCTCGGCCACGCCGATCACCACGGCAACGTCATGTTCCCGAGCCGCAGCGAGTACCGCGCTGACGGTCGGTCCGTCCAGCGGTTCGGCGGTTTCTGCAACCGTCTCAAGCGACGGAAAACCCATCAGGTGGGTTTCCGGGAACACGATCATCTGCGTATCGGCGGCACACGCGGCAATCGCCTTGAGCGCGCGTTCGAGGTTGTAAGCCGTGGCGTTATCACGGCCCGCCAACTGGGCGAGTTCGACTTTCATGGGTATTCCTTGTGCTTGATCGGCGGGTAGAAAGATTGCCCGCTCGGTGTCTGTGCGCCAGTATGCGCAGCAAGCCCGCGGCCGGGAAATCACGCCGCTGGGGTAACCCGATAGGGGTAGAGGCATGACACTTTCGCTGGATGACATCGCGTGGCACCGCTCGGTCGGGCAACTGATCGACGCCTTGGATAAGCCCAATTTCTGGACGCAGCTGGTACGGCTGCTGGATCAGTACGTCCCCTTCGACAGTTGGGTGGCGCTGCTTTTCAGTGCCGACCAGCGCCCGCAAGTGTTCGCCGAGTGCCCGGGCGCGGACGGCAGCCCCGATCAGTTGTTCCAGGATTACCTGCGCGGTTTGTATCTGCTTGATCCGTTCTACATTGCCTGTCGCGAGCAGTCGCGCACCGGGCTGTATCGCCTGTCGGAAGTGGCGCCGGAACACTTCGAGCTGACCGAGTACTACCAACGCTACTTTCGACTGAATGTGGTATCCGATGAAATCCAGTTCAATTGCCAGCTCGAAGGCGACCGCACGCTGTGTCTGTCGTTGGGCAGCAAGCAGCGCTTCAGTGGCGAGCAGATCGCCTTGCTGTCGCTGATCCAGCCTTGGGTACTCGGCCTGTTGCGCCAGCGCCTGCCTTACGAAATCAATGAGGTCGTGGCCCTCGCGCCAGCACCGTCGCAAGTCGACTGGCGAGTGCAGCTGGAAGCCTCAGTGCAGCAGCTCAAGGGCGCGCAATTGACGGCGCGGGAGTTGGATGTCGGGCGCTTGATGCTCAGTGGCTGCTCCAGCAAGGAAGTCGCCCGCAAGCTGGAAATTTCTGTCGAGACCGTGAAAGTCCATAAGAAGCACATGTACAGCAAACTGGGGATCAAATCCCAGTCCGAGCTGTTTTCGATTTTTCTCCAGGCGCAAAATGCCTGACGTGGTCTATTAGAGCGAAGCAGAAAAGCGCTTATTGAAACAAGCACGCCCTTGCTGATTTGCACCCTACGGCCCGCATCGCTACAGTCGGACTCAATATCCCTGGCCCATGGATGGAGCGACACGTGCTTTCAGACCTCAAACCGAATCTTCATCGCCTGTCAGCCGTTTCGCTGCTGGCCGTCGCCCTGACACTCGTTGCCTGTAAGACGCCGCCCGCCTCCACAACCGCCCCGCCATTGCCCACCGCTCCGGAAATCGCTTCCGGCTACCGCACCGACTTGCAGACTCGCCACGCCGACCGGCACATGGCCGCTGCGGCCAATCCTCTGGCGGCCGAGGCCGGGCGGGAAATGCTCCGGCGTGGAGGCTCGGCCATCGACGCGGCGATTGCGATGCAGGCGGTGCTGACGCTGGTGGAACCGCAGTCTTCCGGCATCGGCGGTGGCGCCTTCATTGTGCTGTGGGACGGCAAGGCGGTGCGCACCTACGACGGTCGCGAAACGGCACCGGCCGGCGCCAGCGAAAAACTCTTCATCCAGGCCGACGGCAAACCCATGCCGTTTGCCGCCGCGCAGATCGGCGGCCGTTCGGTAGGCACGCCTGGCGTGTTGCGCGCGCTGGAGTTGGCTCATCGCAAACATGGTCGCCTGGAATGGGCGACGCTGTTCGAGCCGGCCATCAAATTGGCGGAACAGGGCTTCAGGATTTCCCCCCGGCTGCACTCGATGATTACCGCCGATACAGCCTTGCCCAGCTCGCCCGAGATGGCCGCCTATTTCCTCAACGCCGATGGCAGCCCGAAAGCGGTCGGCACGCTGCTGAAAAATCCTGCCTTGGCCGGCGTACTTTCGCGTATTGCCCACGAAGGTCCCAGCGCGTTGTATGAAGGGCCGGTGGCCGCGGAGATCGTCGCCAAAGTGCAAGGCCATGGCAATCCCGGCAGCCTTTCGCTGAGCGACCTCAAGGGTTATGCCGCCCGGGAACGCGCGCCGTTGTGCACCGACTACAAGCGCTGGCAGGTCTGTGGCATGGCGCCGCCGTCGTCCGGCGGGATCGCCGTGGCACAGATCCTCGGGACATTGCAGGCCCTGGAACAGCGTGACAGCCGCTCGGCCCTCGCGCCGTTGAAACCGCTACCGTCAGACAAGCCCGCGGGGCTCGAGCCGGCGCCGCAAGCGGTGCACCTGATTTCCGAAGCTGAACGCCTGGCCTACGCCGACCGTGCCCAGTATGTCGCTGATGCGGACTTTGTCCCGGTGCCGCTCAAGGGTCTGGTCGATCCGGCTTATCTGGCCAGCCGCGCAAGCCTGATCGGGCCACGCAGCATGGGCAGCGCCAAGCCCGGCACGCCGCCGGGTATCCAGGTGGCCTACGCACCGGACCGCTCGCCCCTGCGCATTTCCACGTCGCAAGTGGTGGCAGTGGATGACCAGGGCGGCGCCGTGTCGATGACCACCACGGTGGAGTCGGCTTTCGGTTCGCACTTGATGGTGCAGGGCTTCATGCTCAACAACCAGATGACCGATTTCTCCTTCATCCCCGAAGAGAACGGACAGAAAGTTGCCAACCGCGTCGAACCCGGCAAACGCCCGCGATCGTCCATGGCGCCAACGCTGATCTTCGATCGCCAGAGTGGCGAATTCCTCGCCGCGATTGGCTCGCCGGGCGGATCGCAGATCATCGAATATGTCGCCAAATCGGTGATCGGCCTGCTGGACTGGAACCTGGACCCGCAAGCCGCCATCAACCTGCCCAACTTCGGCAGCCGCAACGGCGCCACCGAACTGGAGCAGGGCCAGTTCAGCCCGAGGCTGATCCAGGCACTGAAAGACCAGGGCCACACGGTGAGCGAGATCGACATGACCAGCGGCACCCAGGCGATCGTTCGGGTCCGCGATGCGCAAGGCAAGGCTTCACTGGCGGGCGGGGCGGATCCGCGGCGTGAGGGAGAGGCGCTGGGGGATTGAGCGCGCGGGGATCAGGTGAGGCCCGCTTGGTTTGATGGTGGATGGGCTGACGCCTTCGCGAGCAGGCTCGCTCCCACAATGGATCTGCGTGATACCAGTGACAACCCTGATCAACTGTGGGAGCGAGCCTGCTCGCGAAGGCGGCTCACTCAGCAAGTTCTCAAGTCGACAGCTGATTGGCGAACTGGCTCACCGCATCCACCACTTTCTTCGCCCCGTCCTGGATCTCAACGATCACCGTTCCCGCCTCGGCTGCCAGGGCCAGGCCCTGCTCGGCCTGATGTTGACCATCGGTCATCAGCGCCACGGCATTGCGAGCCATGTCCTGGTTCTGGCGGACCACGCCAATGATCTCGTCAGTCGCCTGGCTGGTTCGCGAAGCCAGTTGCCGGACCTCATCGGCGACCACTGCGAAACCCCGTCCCTGCTCACCGGCCCGAGCGGCCTCGATGGCCGCGTTGAGCGCCAGCAGGTTGGTCTGTTCGGCGATGCCGCTGATGGTCTTGACGATGGTCCCGATGACCAGGGACTGCTCGTTCAGGGCCTCGATACCTTGCCCTGCGGTTTGCATGTGTCGGGCCAGGTCACGCATCACGTCCACCGCCTGGGTCACGACGCTGGTTCCGCGCTGGGCGCTGTTATCGGTCTGCAATGACGTGCTGTAGGCGATGCTGGCGGCTTCGGCGACGGCTTTTTCCTGGTTCACCTGATCGGTGATATCGGTGGCGAACTTGACCACTTTATAAAGGCGCTCGTTGGCGTCGAGCACCGGATTGTAGGAAGCCTCCAGCCACACCTCACGGCCATTGCTGTCGAGGCGTTTGAAGCGGCCGGCGACGAATTCCCCGTTGTTCAGGCGTTTCCAGAAACTCTGGTAGGCCGCGCTGTTGTACTCCTCGGGTTCGCAAAACGTGCGGTGGTGCTTGCCCTTGATCTGCGCAAGGCTGTAGCCCATGGCATTGAGAAAACGATCATTTGCGGTCAGGACGTGGCCGCCCAGGTCGAACTCGATCACCGCTGTCGAACGGACCAGGGCGCCGATCAGGTTTTCATGCTCGCGGGAATTTTCGATGGTGCGGGTCAGGTCACTGGAGTACATCGAGAAATAACGGATTCGCCCATTGGCATCCCGTACCGGCTGGAGGATCGAGCGTAGCCAGGCCTCGTCGCCGTTGCCTCGTGCCAGGCGAACGGCACCGGAGAAGTGCTCACCGCGGGTCAGCGCGGTCTTGAAGCGAATCTGGAATTCGTTGGACCTCAGGTAGGCCGGCACCAGGTCCTCGACAGCGCGGCCGATCAGGTCCTGGCTCTTGTAGTGCATCTCGTCGAGAAAATTCTGATTGACTGACTGCACCCGTCCCTCGGCGTCGAGGGTCAGCGCCAACATCTCTCGGTCCAGGCTTTCCTTGACTTGCATGATGCTCGAGAGTTCTTGGCGAAGAGCCAGCAGCTCCTGCTTGAGGCGGGTGTTGAACATGGTCATGCTCCGGCAGGCAGAGAATCTGTTGTGTTCTCTTGCCATCGGCTTGGCGATTTGTTTCTGAAGAGTGCCGCTGGTCGGCCTGAAAAATAATCAAGTGGCGCTCGAACGCCGATCCGGCTTCCACGGTCATTGGAATGTTCCACCGCTGGCGTCCGACCGCTGATGCTTCGTCGCACCAGATAGCCATAACCATAAAAACCGAGGTGATTGCCGTGACCACTGACATTGAAGACAGCCGTTCCGCCCGCTTCGCATTGCGCTGCTCCAGTTTCGCCGAGCGCTGGTTTCCCGACTCCTGGGTCTTCGCCGCGCTGGCGGTGCTGGTGGTTGCAATCGCCACGCAGTTCATCGGTGCTACGCCCACGGCAGCGGCGGTGGCGTTCGGCGATGGCTTCTGGAGCCTGATTCCGTTCACCATGCAAATGGCCTTCGTGGTGATTGGCGGTTACGTGGTCGCCAGTTCGCCGCCCGCCGTCAAGCTGATCGATCGGCTGGCACGGATCCCGAAAAACGGCCGCAGCGCGGTGGCTTGGGTGGCCTTGATTTCCATGGTCGCATCGCTGCTCAACTGGGGCCTGTCACTGGTGTTCGGCGGCCTGCTGGTACGGGCACTCGCCCGGCGCAGCGACTTGAAAATGGATTATCGCGCCGCCGGTGCCGCCGCCTATCTGGGCCTGGGCGCGGTGTGGGCGCTGGGATTGTCTTCATCGGCGGCGCAACTGCAGGCGAACCCGGCCAGCCTGCCGCCGTCGATCCTGTCCATCACGGGTGTCATTCCTTTCACCCAGACCATTTTCCTCTGGCAGTCCGGGGTGATGTTGCTGGCGCTGATCGTGATTTCGCTGATCGTCGCCTACGCCACCGCTCCAGGGCCCAACAGCGCCCGTGACGCCGCCGCCTGTGGGATCGATCCGAGTTTCAGCATGCCGGCGTTGCAGCCTCGCACCCGTCCGGGAGAATGGCTGGAACACAGCCCGCTGTTGACCATCGCCCTGGTGCTGCTGGCTGCCGGCTGGCTGTTCCACGAGTTTTCCACCAAGCCTGCGATCAGCGCCATTTCCGGGCTGAACACCTACAACTTCCTGTTCATCATGCTCGGCGCATTGTTGCACTGGCGCCCGCGCAGCTTCCTCGACGCCGTGGCCCGCGCGGTGCCGACCACCACCGGCGTGCTGATCCAGTTTCCGCTGTACGGTTCGATCGCCGCGCTGCTGACCACGGTCAAGGGCAGCGACGCGCAGACGCTGGCTCACCATATCTCGACCTTTTTCGTACAGATCGCGTCGCATGACACCTACGCCTTGTTGATGGGCGTCTATTCGGCGGTGCTGGGCTTCTTCATTCCCTCGGGCGGGGGCAAGTGGATCATCGAAGCGCCCTACGTCATGCAGGTGGCCAATGACCTGAACTATCACCTGGGCTGGGCGGTGCAGATCTATAACGCCGCTGAGGCGCTGCCGAACCTGATCAATCCGTTCTACATGCTGCCGCTACTGGGTGTGCTGGGGCTGAAGGCCAGGGATCTGATCGGTTTTTCCTTTGTGCAACTGCTGGTACACACCCCTCTGGTGCTGGTACTGCTCTGGGCGTTGGGGACTACGTTGACCTATTTGCCGCCAGTGATGCCATAAAGCCATAAAAAAGGGCCGATATTTACCTCGGCCCACTTCTTCTTCGGCTCCGTCTGTTTCAGTATGGATACACCCTGTTCGAAGGGGCCCACACGCTGAAAAGGATCTGAGCATGTCCAAACTCGCCGTATTTTCTGTCGCCGCCCTGGCCTTCAGTGCCGCCGCCCATGCCGCCGACATCGATGTACAACTGGGCAGTACCGAACGTGTCACTCGTCTCTTCGCCTACCCCAACAACTGCAACGTCATCTGTTTTCGCAACTGGACGCTGGAGCAGACCGTCGAGCATTACCTGACCCAAAGCGTACAGCGCGACGGCTACGGCGCGGCCAAGGTCAGCGTCAAGCGCGATAACGACATCGTCTACGCGAACATCAGCGGAGTCCCGAAAAGTTACGGCCAACCGCTGGCCGCGCTGCTCAACGCCGGAGACCTGGCGTACAACGGCGCGACGAAACTCAACAATGACAAAAAGTGGGCCTACAACTGGTACCTGTTCCTGCCCCTGGGCATGGCCCTGGAAAATCGCAAGAGCGTCGAATTGCTGCACTTCCCGCCGGATTACTCGCTGACCCAGGCCCAGGATTACCTCGAGTCCGCCACTACCGACCGCTGGGCCACGCTGCTGACCGCCAATGGCATCGCCGCCGACCAGACGCCGGCTTACCAGACGATCATCGACATCGCGCCGATCGCGGCGCCGTCCAACGCCGGCCAGGCGCTGGAAGGCGTCTACGATTATTTCAATGACTACCAGACCACCATGGTCAAGCAGGTCAGCCAGAACGCCAGCGGCAATGCACTGCCGATGGTGGCTTTCGGTGCTCCGGTGCGGAACTGGATCAAGACCCAATACGGCCCGACCGTGAATGTGCTTGGCCTGGCGACCATCACCCCGACAGAAGGCGTCAAGGTTCCGGTACTCGGCTCGAATCACCCCAGCTATATCTGGTACGCCGCCGACCCTGAAAGCTATGACGGTGACCAGGCCAAGGCAGATGCTGCGGGCTTGAAAGTCATGGGACAGGACCTGAGCGCCGCATGCTGGCAAGCCGGGATGGGCAGCAAGCCCGATAGCGATCCGACCCAGCAACTGAACCAATGCACGCAGACATGGCAGGTTACCCAGAAGGAGAAAACCTGCGAGTTGTTCTATACCTCGATTCGCAAACTGACGCCGGCCGAAGCGGCGACAAAATGCGCGGCGCCGGCGATCAAGTCGCAACTTCAGCAACTGAAGGTGCCGATGCCGCTGCCTGCTGAATCAGTCTGAATCTGACGGAGCTTTCCCGCGTGAGCCTTGGCTGACGCGGGAAAGCGCCGCTGTCCTCAATCAGCGACGATGCTGATCACTGTCTACGCTCAGGGCGCGTCTGCGGGACGCAAGCGATACTGCGGCGGCAACTGCTCGAAACCGCTGATCGTGGTGTCCAGGCTTTTCCAGCGCCCGTCCTTGATCCCATAGATGCAACCATGAATGGACAGCTTCTGCCCGCGGTGCCAGGCATTCTGGACGATGCTGGTGTGGCCGACGTTCGCCACCTGCTGGATCACGTTGAGCTCACACAGGCGGTCCACCCGTTCCTCTTCGGTCGGCAATTTGGCCAACGCTTCGCGGTGCTCGTAGTACAAGTCGCGAATCGAGCGCAGCCAGCCGTCGATCAGGCCGAGCTGGCGGTCCTGCATCGAGGCGCGCACGCCGCCGCAGCCGTAATGGCCAGTGACCAGGATGTGCTTGACCTTGAGCACGTCCACCGCGTACTGGATCACCGAAAGACAGTTCAGGTCGGTGTGCAACACCACGTTGGCCACGTTACGGTGCACAAACAGATCACCTGGCAACATGCCGACGATTTCGTTGGCCGGCACCCGCGCGTCGGAGCAGCCGATCCAGAGGTATTCGGGGGTTTGCTGACGAGCCAGCTTGGCGAAGAAGTCAGGATCCTCCTGCTTGATCGCATCGGCCCAGCGCGCGTTGTTATCAATCAGATCTTGTAATTCATTCATGCTGTCCAGCCTCGATTGAGAGTGCGCAACTGTGACAGACGACCGCCGGTCGAGGTCACGTCGGCAGCGCGTTGGAATTCCTGGCACCGCAGCCGGTCGACTCATAGTAAGGCCCACAGTATGAGGAATTGCCATGAATGATTCACGACGTCCCTACGATGCGGTGCAACCGGAACCCATCGACGACAACGAAGACCGCATGGGCTCGATGCGTGAGCTGGAATTCGATGACGATGAATACGAGGCCAGGATCGGCGACGAGCTGCCTGAAAACGAGCGCGAGCAACTGATACCGGACGAACGTGTCCGTGAAGCAGGCATGACGGGGGCGTCCATGGATGACCGCCAGCCGACCGAAGATGATCTGAGCCCCGAGACCCTGATCCGCGATGATGGCGCCAGGGACGCCCTGGAGGCCGGCGAAGGTGAACAGGCCGATTGGGACCTGAGCGTCGTGGATGAAAATGACATTGGCGGCGGCGACGGCCTGGACGAAGCGGAAATGGCCGATATCGACCCGTTGGATGGCAAGCGCTGAGCAACCTCGCCAGTTCCTTGTGGGAGCGAG